>CAXNJC010000115.1:0-5443 GCA_964202525.1 Pirellulales bacterium | reverse complement strand
GCAGCTGCTGGCGGCGGCGAAAAAGCAGCCTGACGACCCGGCGGAGGCGCCGCGACTCGAGAAGGAACTGGCCGCCGCGCATGCGGAGCTTACGGCCCTGAAGCAGCACTGAGAGGGCGAAGGCACGAGGCATGGGGTTCGGCAGTTTCTTCAGCGGGCTGTTCGCGGGAGGCAAGGTTGACCTGTGGAAGCGGTTCGAGCGGATGCGGGAGAGCACCTCCGGCACCATGTCGACCTTCTACAAGGTTCGCGACCTGAAGACGGGGGAGATCCTCGGGCTCAAGGTGGTCGACGCCGCCAAGGCGGCCCCGGTCGAGGGCCGCTACAAGTCGCTCGGCAAGCCGAGTGAGGGCGAGATCGGCCAGCAGATCACCGGCCCCAACATCGTCGTCATTCGCGAATGGGGCACGGCCACGACCGGCGACCCGTACATCCTGCAGGAGTTCGTCGACGGCGTCCTGCTGCACAGCCTGATCGCCGCCAAGAAGGCGTTCACGCCGGCCCAGAAGCTCGAGCTCGTCACCCAGGCCGCCACGGCGATCAAGGCGGTGCATGACGCAGGCTTCGTGCACCGCGACATCTGTCCGCGAAACTTCATCCTCGAGCCCACCACCGGCCGCCTGGTGCTGATCGACTTCGGCCTCACGGTGCCCGACAAGCCGGCCTACCTGCAGCCCGGGAACCGGGTCGGCACGCCGAACTACATGGCGCCCGAGGTCGTGCGGCGGCGGCAGGCCGACAAGCGGCTCGACGTGTTCTCCTTCGGGATCACCGCCTACGAGATCTGCACGGGCCGCTCGCCGTGGCCGAAGGGCAAGACTGGCAAAGCCGCCATGGCCCACGACACGCCGCCCGACGACATCCGCGAAGGCTGGCCGGAGATCCCGCCGCAGCTGGCCACCGCCGTCATGGCCTGCCTGGCAGCCGACCCGGACGGGCGGCCGGAGTCGCTGGGCCGATTCCTGACCGCGATTGCCGGCGTGAAGGCCTGAATCAGCCGCGGCGCCGCGGCCGCCCGGCCCGCTCTTGAAGTGGCCGGTTTTTCACCGTACTTTCGTGAGTTCCGCGGCGGGCCGGATGCCAGCCGCGGCCCTCCTTCCGACAGATCCAGGACCACTCCCATGACGATGGACAAGAGCCTCCGGGTGCGCAAGGGCTCGTCGAGCGCCCGAGGCGTGCTCACCCGTTCCGAGCGGATCGCCAAGCTCAAGGAGCAGGAGCGGTGGACCGAGGGTCGCAGTCCGCTGGGCCTGCCGAAGGTCCGCGTGCAGAAGCTCGCGATGAAGAAGAAGAAGGTCAAGAAGGACGAGGCCGCCGAGGGCGCGGCTGCCAAGCCGGCCGCCGGGGCGAAGGCGGGCAAGAAGTAGCGGCAACGCGGCGCTTCGCCCGCGTTGCCGTGCCCGCGATGGATCGGACGTGCCGCCGATCATCGCGGGCGTAGCGGCGACCATGTCTTCCGGCACCGTCGCCTGGGCCTGCCTGGACCAGGAAAGATGGACCAGGGAACGGGGAGCGTAACCGCGTGAGCGGTACACGGCCGAATCTCGGTCGGCATCGGAATCGCCCGAGCCGCTTGGCTTACGCCGGCCCGGTCAGTTCCAGGCAGCGGGCGACGGCCTTCTGGCCCGAGGCGATGACCTGCGGAATGCCCACGCCCTCGTAGGCGGCGCCGGCGAGGGCCAGGCCTGGATGACGGCCCATCGCGGCCTCGATCCGGGCCACGCGGGCGACATGGCCCACATGGTACTGCGGCATCGCCCGATCCCAGCGCTCGACGCGGGTCAGCCGCGGCTCACCCTGCACGCCGAGAATCTCGCCGACTTCATCGCGGGCACGGGCCACGAGCGCGTCGTCTGGCAAGGCCGTCGCCTCGGGGTCGAGGGCGCCGCCGATGAACACCCGCATCAGCACGCAGCCGGGCGGTGCCCGGCCGGGAAACTTCGAACTCGAGAAACTCACCGCGAGGATCCGGCGGCCTGCAGACCGCGGGATCACCACCCCGGCCGCATCCAGAGGGTGGGCCACCTGCTCGCGAGCGAAGCCCAGCGAGACGATGCACGAGCCCGCATACTCGATGGCCGCGAGGTCGCCCGCGAGGTCCGCGTCGACCGCGGCGAGCAGCCGCGATGCCGCAGTCGCGGGCGTCGCGACGACGATCCCATCGGCGGTCAGCGAACCGATGGTGTCGCCTGCGATCTGCCAGCGGCCGTCGGCGGACCGGGCGACGGACGAGGCGGTGCCCGCGAGGAACCGCACGCCCCGCCGGCCGAGGTCGTCGGCCAGGGTTCGCGGCAGCGTCTCCATGCCGCCGGCGAGCGTGACGAACTGGCCGTAGCGCGCCCCCGAGGCTTCGGTCGTGGTCGACCGCCCGAGGCGGGCCCGCTCGCCCGCCCACAGACTCCCGTGCTCGCGCTCCATCGCGAGAAAGTCGGGGCATGCCGCCGCCATGCTCAACCGGGCGGGGTCGGCGGTCCAGATGCCCGAGGCAAGCGGCTGCACGAGCCGCTCGAAAGCCTCGCGGCCGAGCCGGCGGACTGCGAACGACTCGAGCGACTCATCGGCGCCGGCGGGGGCAGATCGTGCCGGGATGAAGCGCTCCCAGGCGAGCCGGGCCCGGCCGGCGGGCGAGAGGAGCGGGCTCGAGAGGAGCGGCCAGAGACGCCCCGGCGCCATGAGCCTGAAGCCGGCGGGCGCTGGCAGGGTGCGGCCGGCATGCCAGACGAGCGCCCGCCGCGCGACGGGCTCCACGCCGATCAGTTCGCGTTCCAGGCCGAGCCGCGTTACCAGGGCGACTCCCTCGGGCCGGGCCGCGAGAAAGCAGTCGGCTGCCCGCTCCACCAGCCAGCCGCCGTCATGGATGGTTCCGAGCACCCCTCCCGTGCGTCCGCCTGGCACCACGACGCACACGTCCACATCGCGGCGGGCGAGTTCGTCGGCCGCGACGAGCCCGGCCAGCCCCGCACCGACGACGACAGCTGAACGGCGGGCGGGACTCACGGACGGCATCCCCTGTGTGGAAGCCGCCATGGTAATCCACGGCGGTCCACAGGGTGTCACAGTGGGCAGGCTGGCCGATCCGGGCAGACCGCAGCTTCGCAGACCTCGCTGGTCTGGACCCAAGGACCGACCTTCCCTACCCTCCCGCCTCCCTTGCCGGGAGTCCCGGCTGTCGCTCGCGTCGTCATCGTCTCAGGAGATCATCTCGTGGCCATGCTGCGGAGACTCGTGTCGCACCGGATGCTCGTGATCGCAGGTCTGGCGATACTGCCCACCGCTCGCGCGGAGGAGGCCGCGACCACGCCGCCGAGAACGCTGATGCGGCTCCCGGGCTGGATCGAGTCGATGGGCGACGACGGCGTCGGCTCGGATCTGCCGGATCTGGTCGAACCGCCCGCGCGGCAGGACATGGCCGCCGCCGACGCCGCCCGGCCGGTCGCCGAGTGGAGCGACGTCGTGCCCGTGGCCGCGGCGAGTACGACCAAGCCCTCCGCCACCACCGCGAAGCCGGCCGCTCCGGCCGAAGCGGGAGGATTCCGCCGCTGGATCAGCGAGCGGGTCGCGACGCTTCCCAAGCCCGCGGCGGCGTCGGTGGCCGCGGAGCCGCCCGTCGAGGCAACCGCTGGCGAGCCCGCGGCCGACGCCCCGAACGTCAACGCCCCTGTCGCCGTGACACCCGACGAAATGCCCACGCTCTCGATCGATCCCGCCAGCTTCCGCGGCGTGCTGCCGGGGCGGACGACGCGGAAACAGGTCGAGACTGACTGGGGCCCCGGCGAGTCGTTCAGCCGCGACGACGACGCGGAGGGCGCGGCCTGGGCGATCGAGCCCTTCGAGCGGGTCGAGGTGCTGTTCCAGGACGACCTGGTCTCGGCAATCTCGATCAAGCTCGCCGAACCCGTGCCCGTGGCCGACCTCGCCCGCCAGCTCGAGATCTCCGACCTGCGGACCGTCGCGGTTCGCGACGAGCAGGGTGTGGAGATCGGCGAGGTCTATCCGGAGCGGGGCGTGATTCTGAGCGTCGCCCCCGGCACGCGCGACGCCACGGCGATCCTCATCGAGCCGCTCGATCCCGATTCCTTCGTGCTCCGAGCCGAGGGCGAGATCGACCGCTGCTCAGCCTACGCGGTGGCCGACCTGCAGTATGCGATCGAGATCGATCCGCAGCACGTGCGGGCTCACCGTCTCCTGCTCGCGACGACGAGCGAGCAGGGCAAGTGGCGGCAGGCGCTCAAGCTCGCCGAGACTGCATCGCGGCTCGACCCAGACGACGCCTGGACGAGGCTCAAGCACGCCGGCGTGCTCCTGGCCCTCGACCGCCCCGACGAAGCGCGGGCCGTACTCGACCGCGTCAACACCCTGGCCGACACGTCGCCACTGGTGATGGCCCAGGTCTCCCGCCTCGGCGGCCGGATCGAGCTGGCCCGTAAGACTCCCGACTTCCAGAAGGCGGTCGACCAGTTCGCCGAGGCGATCCGCCGCGGCTCCCCGCTGCTCACCAAGCGGTCGCCGGCGATCCAGGCCGCCGCCCGCGAGGTCCTGCTCGACGCCCACGCCGGCACCGCGCTGGCGATCGCGAGAGGCACCTGGCAGCAGAAGAGCCGCGTGATCCCCAAGTGGATCAGCCGTGCCGAGGCGCTCGTCGCGGAGTTTAAGGGCGAGGAGCTCGAGCGGCAGCAGCTCGAGATGCAGCTCTGCCGGGGCGCCCTGACCGTAGCCGCGGGCACGACCGAGGCGATCGAGCCACTGCCGTGGGTCAAGCGGCTGCTGGAGCTCCGCGACCGGATGGGGGCCACCGTGCCCGACCCGTGGCGGCGGCGGCAGATCGACTGGGAGGTGGGCCTAGGCCTCGCCGATGCGCTCGCCGCCGCCCAGAAGCGGGGCGACGCCACCGACATGCTCGACAACGCCACCCTCACGGCCGCCTACCTGGAGCGGGGCGCCGAGCAGCGGGAGCTGACCGCCAACGAGCGCAAGGACGTGGGCGACCTGATGTTTCGCATCGGGATCATGCACAGCCTGCAGCGGGGCGACCACGCCACGGCCGTAACCTGGTTCGACCGGGCCATTCCCCTCTGGAACGACAACGCGCGGTTCGAGCGTGACGGGGAGCTCGGCCGGCTCGGCGAGTCGTACGTGAGCATGGCGATCTCCTACTGGCAGGTGGCCCGCCGCGAGGATGCGGTCACCCTCAGCCGCCGGGGCGTGGACCTGATGGTGGCCGCGGTCGACAAGAGCCAACTCGACGAGCGGGCGCTCGCCGTGCCCTACGGCAACCTGGCCACGATGTACGCCGAGCAGGGCGACGACCAGCAGTCCCGCAACTACGCGGAGATGGCCAGCCGCGCCGAAGCCACCGGCACCGTCCGCTGACGCGGCGGCTCTGCCCCGCACTCAGCCCGGCCCGCATCGCTCACGCGATTGCGGCTTCCTGACGCCCGAGCCC
>CAXNJC010000114.1:0-5486 GCA_964202525.1 Pirellulales bacterium | reverse complement strand
ACCCGGTCGCAGCCGATGATCCGCCGGGCCTCGTTGGCCATGACGAACGCCGTGGCCACGGGATCGAGCGACTCGTGCACCGCGCGGCTGAACCGCTCCACCTGCGACAGGGCGGCCTGCTGGGCATCGACCTCGGCGAGCTGCCGCCGCTGGTCGGTGAGCTGCTGGGCGTTGCGCCGGCGGTCGAGATAGACGGCGGCGAGGCTGGCCACCTGCTCCGAGAAGCGGAGGTAGCCCCGCTGCACGTCATCCTGGTTCGGATGATGGAAGATCTCGATCAGCCCGGCCCGGCCCGCCGTCGAGTCGATCGGGGCCGCGATCACCACCAGGCCGGTCGGATTGGAACCGGCGACGGCCCCATCCGGCCCGGCCACGCTGCCTCCGGGCGGCACGATCAGCCCCGTCGAGCTCGCGAACAGGCCGGTGACGAGGCGATTGTGTCCGTCGACGGCCTCGGGGGTGCCACTCACGCCCGTGGCTTCGATGCCCGAATGGCAGACAGGCTCGACCTGACCATTCTCACCGACCAACCAGACGACCTCGGCCACCGACTCCATCAGTCGGTGCATCTCCCGCTGGAGGAACCCGAAGAACTCGCCCACGGCGGTGTCGCCTTGGGCAAGCTGCTCGAGCCGGCGGAGAAAGTCGTGGATTTCCCGCTTGGCCCGCTCGATCTCCTCGGATTCGTCGTAGCTGGACATGCAGCGGGGCCCCGCGTCGCCGCGCCTCAGCCCTTCGCGGACTGCTGGTGAACGACCCGCTTCTGGACGTCGGTCTCGAGCGGACCGAAGGCCTGCTCGTGGCGGGCCACGGCCATCGAGAGGGCGTAGGCGAGCCGCTTGGCGGTGAAGAAGTTGACGATGATCCGCTGCGTGAGCTGGATCGTCTCCGGCGACGTGCCGGCGACCTGCTTGTTGAGGCCGAAGTCGACGATCAGCTCCTCGGGCGTGCCCGTCACGCGGCAGAAGTTCGCGTAGGTGGCGACGATGTGCGACTCGTCGACGGGCACGGGCATCGGCTGGGCGGACTGCGTTTCATCGGCCATGGCAGGAACTCCTGGATTGGTGGATCACAACGACGCCGTTCGTACGGCCCTCGATCCACGAAGGTTCGGAGTCTACCGTCCGGACGCCCCCCCACCAACGGTGGCCATGGATTCAACGGCCATCGGCCGCATGCCGCCGCAGCCAATCGGCGGTCACGAACCGTCGCAGCAATGCACGGCCGGTGCGGGCCGCGGCGTGCCGCCCCGCCGGATCCATCTCCGACTCGCCCTCGTGAAACCCGTCGAACCCGAGCCTGCACGGCCAGCCGCGTTCGCCGGCGACGGCATTGAATCGCTCCACGATCCGCAGCGACCAGGCCGCGCCGAGCGTCTCGCGCAGCGCGAGAAACGAGTCGCCCAGCACCGCGGCGGGGTCGTCGTCGCTCCGCCCCTCGCGACGGCCGGCGCCCCGGCGCCGGGCCGGCCAGGCGAACGACTGCACCGCCGCCAACGCCGCACCGGCGGCGACCAGACACGCCGCAGACGCATCGAGCCACGGCGGCGGTGCCGCGGCGCCGAACGGCAGCCAGCGACGCAGGAGGATCACCTGCCCCGCCACCACGAGCCCAGCCGCGGCCGCATGCCTCGTCGCCGCGTAGTTCATGCCCGCCACCAGCACGATCACGAGCATCAGCCAGCGCTGCAGGGGATGCACGTCGGCCGCCGATCCGGGCCGCACGAGCAGCGCCGACGCCGCCGGCAGCGCGACGACGCCCGCCAGCGTGGCCACGATGAACTGCCAGACGCCGTGCTGCGGCCGCTTTCCCCCCAGCACCGACAGGATCGGGCAGAGGGCGAGCGCCGCCACGGCGAGGCGGCAGCAGTCGGCGGTCGCCGGATCCTGGAGACCGCCCCCCGCGCGCCACGCGGCCTCGAGGCCGAACGCCACGGCCGCGACCGTGCCCCAGATCGCTGCCGGCACCGCCGTCGATCCCCGCGCGAGGAACCCCCCGGCGGCAGCGGCCGCCGCGGTCACGGCGGCGGCGGCGAGACAGACGAGCCATGCCTGCGATGCGACGACCATGCCGGAAGCCTACCGTGGACGGCGGGGTGGGGTCGTGACGGTCGGGTAGCGCCGGAGGAAAGGAATCGCCCGTCGGCACGGCCGCGGTCGATGAATCCGGGGCCGATCGTCCCCGGCCGCCCCAAGGCCTCGCGAGATCCCTGCATGCTCCGCCCACAACCCGCCGCGACCGCGCTGCTCGCCGTCGCGCTCGTCGCGGGCCAGGCCGCCGCGATCGAGATGTTCACCTACTTCGGCGATGGCAGTCGCATCGGCCTGCCGAGCCTGGAGGTACCGATCGAGGCCTATCCGGGAATCCCCCTGCGGAGTGACCGCCTCCGGGCCCGCCGCCGCGCCATGAGGATGGGACCCAACGCGGCCGTTCGCGTTGGACCGGGCACCCCGATCGGCGGCGGCGTCACGATCCGCGCGATGCCCACCGACCACATGCCCCCCCTGACGGATCCGGCGCCGGACGCCGGCCCCGAGCCGATCGTGCCCCCGGAGCCGAGCCCGATGGCAGGCCGGCCGGCGGCTGAGTGACGCCGCACGGCCGACCTGCGACATGGGGTGGGATCAGGCCGTCACTTGCCCGCGGGTGCGGGTGTGGCGACACCGGCTTCCTTCTTGAGCTTTGCGAGCAGGTCGGCCGCGTCTGAACGCGTGGCGAACATCGGCTCGTTCTCGAGGACTTCGTCGAGGATCTTGCGGGCCAGATCCTTCTCGCCCCGGTCCGCCAGGATTCGGGCCACGTAGTAGGCACCGTCGCTCGACAGGGCATTGCTGCGGCGCACCTGCTCGAGAATCCGCTCGGCATCCTCGCGGCGACCGAGCTTGTAGAACACCCAGGCGAGCGTGGTCACGGCGGGAATCTGCTGGGGAGTGTTCTCGCGATACTTGGCGACGTTGGTATCGGCGAGCTCGAGGGCCCGGCGACGAGCCTCGTCGTTCTCACTCTCGATGAGCACGAGCGCCAGCGAGTTGCTCACGTCGAAGTTGCCGGGCGACTGGAAATGCGCCTCGTTGAGGAACTTCTCGGCGTTGGTGTAGTCGCGGCCGACGCGGGCCACGAGCCCGCGGACGAACTTGGCCTCGAGGCTTTTCGCGTCGAGCTTCAGGGCCTGGTCGGTGGCCGCCTTCGCGGCGTCGAGGTCACCCTGCTGGAGATACCAGCGGGCGGCGAACAGCTGGACGGCCGGATCGCTCGGGGCCGCCTTGATGGCATCCTGGATCCACTTCTTCGCCGCGTCGCGCTTGCGGGCCTCGTCGTTCCGCTGGGCCATGGCCAGCTCGGGCAGCGGGGCGTTCTTGTCGATCTTCTTGGCCTCCTTGAACTGCGCGAGCGCCTCCGACTCCTTGCCGAGCTGGAACAGCACGTTGCCCATCCGCAGCCGTGAACCGGCGTTGTCGGGATCGAGCTCGATCCACTTCGCGAGGTGCTTCTCGGCCACGTCCCACTGCCGCCGGCGCTCGGCGACCGCGGCGGTGCCCGCTTCGCACCGGATGTCGAAGTCGCGCTTCCGCTTGGGATTCTCGTTGAAGGCCGCGGTCAGGCCGGTCGCCTTCTCGAAGAGCACCGCCGCATCGGTGATGCGGCCTTCACCGAACGCCAGATCACCGAGCTTGAGGTAGGCCTCGGGATCGGCCGGGAACTTCACCGCCGCGTTCTCGAGCTCCTCGCGGGCGGGGCCGACCTGGCTGACGGCCATCCACAGCGTCGACATCATGACGCCCGGCGGCGGCAGCTTGGGATTGTTGCTCTTGGCGCGCTCGAGGATCGCCCGGCAGCCGTCGATGTCGCGGTCGCGAAACCGTGCGATCGCGTTGTTGATTTCCTTGTCGAGCGAGTCGTCGGACACCGCGTTGCCGATCAGGGCCTGCGCCGAGAACTGCGCCCTGACGGAACCGCCCCACACCGCCGCGCAGGCCACGGCGACGAGGGCAGTGCGGCGAAACAGAGACGTGAAACCGTAGCCCATGCTCGAACTCTCCTGGGTGTTTTCGTGGTAGCCGATCCCGGGACCCCTACTCAGTCGCTACTGTATAGGCGGCTGTGACTGATTTCCATGGGCCGGCTCGTGGGCCGGAAAACGCATGCCGCTGGGTGCCGTCTGCGAACGCGAGGTGCTGGTCGCCCCACGAACCCGCGGCCTGTTCGTGGCCAGGGCCGTCTACGCCGGCACCCTCGTGGGCATCATCGCGACCTGCTGGCTCGTGGTGACCGGAACGCAGGCCGTCGCCACCGTGGGCGACGCCGCCCGGTTCGGCGGCACGCTCCTGCGAATTCTCTCGCCGCTCCAGCTGTCGCTGGCGATGCTCGCCGCGGCGCTCGCCGGCGTGGTCGCAGTCGGCGTCGAGAAGGATCGCCGCACCCTCGAACTGCTGCTGGTGAGCCAGCTCGGCGACGCCCAACTCGTGATCGGCAAGCTGGCCGGCAGCCTGGTGAGGGTCGGCCTGCTCCTCGTGGCGGCGGTGCCCGTGTTCGCCCTGGCCGGAACCTTCGGCGGCGTGACACCGCCGCAGCTCGCGAGGATGTTCGGCGTGACGATGGCGGCGGCGGCGGTGGCCGCGGCGCTCGGCAACGCGGTCGCCTTCTGGCGCGACACGACCTTTCAGGCGCTGGCGATCACCTTCTTCGCGATCGTCGGCTGGCTGGCGGCGGGCGAGGCGACGGCCGTGTGGGCGGGGGCGGCTGCCGCCGCGATGGTGTCGCCGGTGCGCGCCCTGTTCGCCGCCCTTCAGCCGGCCGCCGGATTCCCGCTGCCCTTCCTCGGCCTCTGCCTCGCGGTGGCGGTCTCCGCGACGGCGTGGGCGATCGCAGGCGTGCGGCGCTGGAACACCGTGGTGGCCCTGCGGCCGGCCGCCACGACGGCGGCGGGGGCGGCCCCTCCGCGCGAAGTCTGGACCAATCCCGTGCTCTGGAGGGAGATCCGCACCCGCGCCCACGGCCGCGCGATGAGCGTGGTCCGGGCGGCCTGGCTGCTCACCTTCGCCGCCGCGGTCGCCGGCATCGCCGTCGAGGCGCGGACCGCGGCCCCCGATCGGATCGCGGTGGCGGCCGCCATCGTGCCGATGGTGCTCGCCAGCCTCCTCACCATCGCCGCGCTGGCCGTGACGAGCGTGACGTCGGAGCGCGATCGCGGCACGTTCGACCTGCTGCTCGTCAGCGACCTCGAGCCGGGCGAGTTCGTCTGGGGCAAGCTCCTCGGCGTGCTGGGCTCGGCCGCCGAGCTCGTGGTGCTGCCGCAGGCCCTCTGCCTCGGGCTCGTGCCCGCCGGCATCGCCACCTGGGAGCAAGCCGCCTACCTCTGCCTGGGCCTCGCCGTGCTCACGGTGTTCGTCGCCGTGCTCGGGATCTACGCCGGGCTCTCGCATCCGACGTCGCGGCGGGCCATCGCGGTCGCCCTCGGCATCGTGGCATTCCTGTTCGTGGGAGTC
>CAXNJC010000113.1:0-5499 GCA_964202525.1 Pirellulales bacterium | reverse complement strand
GGCGCGACGGTGCGGAAGGTGGTCCAGGCGGTGAACCCCGCGGCCCTCAAAGACCGGATGCCGAAGCGGGGCGAACCGCTGCCGGCGCCCGTGCCGCCGCCGCCGCCCACCGACAAGGAGAGTGTGAAGGCGGCCGAGGCCGCGCGGCTGGCGGCCGAGGAGCACCGTCCCGCCGGTCCGCAGGCCGCGGCCCGTCCCGCCGGCAAGACACCGATGCCCCCCGCCGGCTCGGGCCCGAAGAAGCCGGGCGACGGCAAGTCGGGGCCGAAGCCGTTCGTGGTGAAGCCCAACGTGGGCAAGCCCCTGACGATCAAGCCGCAGATGGCGCCGCCGACGGAGCCGGAGAAGCCGCAGCCGAAGGCCGCCGCCAAGAAGCCCGCCGAGCAGCCCGCCAAGCCGAGCAAGCCCGAGGCCCGCAAGGCGGAGGGCAAGGGCGACCGGCACTCGGCCGACCTGAGCAAGCGGAAGCCGCGGTAAGCCGCGGCTGTACGGCATCGGACACTCGCGAGGGAGGAACACGCGTGGCCGGACATTCCCACTGGGCGAACATCGCCCGCAAGAAGTCGCTGATCGACGCCAAGCGAGGCAAGCTCTGGAGCAAGCTCGCCAAGGCGATCATCGTGGCCGCGAAGCACGGCGGCGCCGATCCCGACGCCAACCTCCGCCTCCGCTACGCGATCGACGCGGCCAAGGCCGTGAGCATGCCCAAGGACAACATCCAGCGGGCGATCAAGACCGGCACGGGCGAGTTCAAGGGGGGCGATCTCGAGGAGTCGCTCTACGAGGGCTACGGCGCCGGCGGCGTCGCGGTGCTCTGCGAGATCCTCACCGACAACAAGAACCGCACCGCCCCCGAGATCCGCAAGATCTTCGAGATGTGCGGCGGCAAGCTCGGTGGCACGGGCTGCGTGGCCTATCTCTTCGAGCGGAAGGGCCTGGTGCGGCTGCCGCAGGCGGCCTGCGACGAGGACCGGCTGATGGAGGTGGCGCTCGACGCGGGGGCCGACGACGTGAAGCTCTCGGGCGACCGCTGGGAGGTGACCTGCGAGCCGGCCGCGATGGCGGCGGTGGTCGACGCGCTCGGCAAGGCGGGGCTCACGGTGGAGTCGAACGAGATCGTGCGGATCCCGACGAACACGGTGGACGTGGACGACGTCGACACCGCGCGGCAGGTGCTGACGCTGATGGAGCGGCTCGACGACCACGACGACGTGCAGAGCGTGTCGGCGAACTTCAGCATCCCCGACGAGGCCATGGCCCAGCTGGGCTGAGTGGGGGCGGCCCGCATCGCTTACGCGACTGCGGCTTCTTGGATTCTCGTGCCGCGCTCCGGCTGCCCGGAAGCGTAACCGCGTAAGCGCTCCGGCCGCGCTGCCATCCGCGCAGGTGCCACCGCTCCGCTGCCACAAGCCGTTTCGAGCTGCGGTGAATCGGGGCTATAATCTCCGCACGAGATGCGGCGATTATGCGATTCATCCATGAAAACACGGCCTGGCCTGCCTTTCAGTGGCAGGCCGACGAGGTGCTGCCCACGCTCGCCGATGTCCGGCATCGCCACGGCTGCCTGCTGGGAAGGATGCAGTCGCTCGGCTTCGACCTGCAGGCCGAGGCTTCGCTGCGAATCCTGACGAGCGACGTGGTGCAAACGTCTGCGATCGAGGGCCACCAGCTCGACGCGGACGATGTCCGTTCGTCGATCGCCCGACGGCTCGGGCTGCCGGAAGGGGGCATCCGCCGCACAAACCGCGACGTCGAAGGCATCGTCGAAGTCACGCTTGACGCAACCACGAATGCCGCCGCGCCGATCTCCGCGGAGCGGCTCTGCGGCTGGCACGCCGCGCTGTTTCCGGTGGGCACCAGCGGCACGCGGCCCATCGCCGTCGGCACCTGGCGGCCGCCCGAAGCCGGGCCGATGCAGGTGGCGTCGGGACCGATTGGACGGGAGCGGGTGCACTTCGAGGCTCCCGCCGCGGAGCGCCTGCCGAGCGAGATGGAGCGATTCCTCGGATGGTGCACCGCAGAGCCGACCATCGATCCGGTGCTGCGATCGGCACTCGCGCACTTCTGGTTCGTCACCATCCACCCCTTCGAGGATGGCAACGGCCGGATCGCACGCGCCCTGGCCGACCTGATGCTCGCCCGGGCCGATCGCTCCCCGCAGCGGTTCGTCAGCATGTCGACCCAGATCGAAGTGGAGCGGTCCGACTACTACCGCGTGCTCGAACGATGCCAACGCGGCGACCTCGACATCACCCGGTGGATGACCTGGTTTCTCGGCTGCCTCGGGCGAGCCGTGGACCGAGCCGACTCGCTGGTGGCCGCCGTGCTTCGCAAAGCCGACGTCTGGCGGACGCTTTCGGCCGGCCACCCCGTGAACGACCGCCAACGGACCGTGGTGAACACGCTCCTCGACGGCTTCGAGGGCGGGCTCACCTCGTCCAAATACGCGAAGCTCGCGAAGTGCTCCCCCGACACGGCGCTCCGCGACATCCACGACCTCGTCGCCCGGGGCGTCCTCACGCGAAATGCCGCCAGTGGCCGCAGCACGAGCTACCGGCTTACCGACACGCCACGCGGCTGAGTGGGCTCCGCCCGCATCGCTCACGCGATTACGGCTTCCTGGGGGGCGTCCTGCCCTCGGGGCTACGGTGCCGCCGCGGCGGCTGCAGCGGGCTCCGCGGGCTCCTCCACCGAGTCGCCGTGGGCGACCTGCGGCCAGTATTCGTCAAAGTCGAAGTGCGGGCTGTTGTCGAGGTCGTGGCACTCCAGGCAGTTGTTCACTGCCTTCTGCTTGCCCTCCGGCGTGGCCAGCGTGAGCACGAGCTCCTGCCGCAGCCGGGCCTGCTCCGCCTCGCTCGCCCGCACGTCGCCCCGCTCCACGGCCGTGTGGGCCGCCGCGGGGCCGTGGCAGTTCTCACATCCCTGGTGGGCCAGATGCGGCGTCGTCTGCATGCCCGTGAAGCCGCCTTCGAAGGGCTCGAACCGCTGCGGCGCCCAGCCTGTCACGTGGCACGAGAGGCATTCCGGATCGCCGTCGCGACGCGGCGCCTGCTCCTCGAGCGTGGTCAGGGCCGTGGCGTGCGGCGTGTCCTTCCAGACGTCGTAGGCCTCCTGGTGGCACTCCGCGCAGGCCTCGCTCCCCGCGAACCGGCGGCCCGTCGGATGGCGGATCGGCACCAGGCCGAGCCCGTCGAAGCCGAGCGTCTCGAGCTTCTTCTGGTAGGTGCCGAGCAGGTCGATCATGTCCTTCGACTCGCCCCACCGGGCGTCGAGTGGCACCCTCTGGCCGCGAACGGCCTTGTCGGGATAGAAGCCGAGGGCCACCGCGAACATCCCCTTGTGGCCGAGCTCCACGAGCCGCGCGCCCCCCGGCAGCTGCGGCAGCTCCAGCGGCGGCTCGTCGGCCCCGCCCGCCGTCACCACCACGTCGAACTGCGGGAACTTCGCGGCCAGCGCCTTCGTGCCCTCCGGGGAGGCCCACGACAGGAGCACCTGGTGATCGCATCCGGCCTTCGCGAGTTCGGCTGCCGCGATCGTGAGGCCGTCGGCCGCCGGGGCGAACTCGATGTCGGCATTCTTGATCCGGGCCAGTTCGTCGTCGCCAATCACGGTGGTCAGGCCGATCTTCAGGCCGCCCGCCTCGACCACGCGGAACCGCGGCGTGATGCCCGCGTCGAGCCCGAGCAGGCCCACGTTGGCCGACACGTAGGGCGTGGGCTGGTCGCCGACCGGCGCCACCGCCGCCACGAGCTCCTCGGCGGGCAGCCGCAGGTCGCCCGGCCCGAAGCCCACCGCCGCATACCGCATCGCCCGCAGGCCGTCGACGATCGACTGGAACTTCGCCTCGGTCTGCCGGCCGAACCGCTTCACCTGGTTGCCCACGTCCACCGCCACGAGCGGCCAGCCGGCTCCCTCGACGGCCCGCAGGAAGTTCTGCCGTCGGCTGAGCCCGCCCTTCTGGTTTTCCTTGCCGGTGCAGCCGCACGGCTCGATGTAGCCGTCGAGTTCCCCGGTCACCACCAGCACCGCCTGCGGCGCCGGCCAGTCGAGGAAGATCGGGCCGTTTCGCCCGCGAAACTTCTCCACCACGGCGTCGGACACGTCGGCCCCGCGCTCGGGGACCGCGGCGACTGCCGCGAGGGCGACCGCGGCGGCGAGACCGGCGGCCGGCAGCATGCGATGCAGACAGGGCTTGATCATGGAGGGCACTCAGGGACCGATGGCGACGCAGACGGGAATGGTGAACTCCGGCGTGTCGGGGTGTCCGGTGGCGAGCACGATCCGCCCCGCCGGCCCCTGCTGCGAGCAGAGGTGATTGACCGCCCGGCTGCCCGGCGGAATCGCGATATCGATCGGAATCCTCACCGCGCCTCCCGACCCGATCGGGCTGCCCTCGCCCACCGTCACCCGGAGCGACTCGGGCACGACCTCGCGAACCGTCGGCCGCACGCTGTCGCGATGCGGCCCCTTCGCCGTGAGAAACACCCGCGTCCGCAGGCCCGTCTTGCCGGAGACCGTCCCCAGCAGCAGCGCCTGCCGGGAGGAATCCCATCCCGGCCCCGCCATGACAAGGTCACCCCCGACCGTGCCGTCGATCGGAATCTCCGCCACCTGGGGCTCGGGCATCGTGAACGACACCCGGATCGTCCGCTTCAGGGCCCCGAGCGGCAGCCCCGGCTCGAGGGTCAGCGTGACGCGGAAGCCGCCGGTGGCGCCCGCCTCCCCCGCGACCTCCTCGGCCGACAAGGGTGCCGTGGCAAGCGACGCAAGCTGGGCGAACGCGGGATCGTCGAATGTGGCTTCGATCACGGCGGGAGCCTCCGGGCCGAACGTGAACACATCGGCCGTCGCCGTCTCGCCGCTGCTCGTCGACAGCCTCGGGAAGGCGATGAGATCGGGTGCCGCCCGCCAGGTCGGCACCACGGTGCCCTCGACCACGAACACGAGTTCCGACCGGCGCGGGTCGTCGGCGAGGATCGTGGCCTGCTGACGGAACGGGCCGCCGGGCGGCTTCCCCTTCCATCGCACCCGGATCTTCGTTTCACCGCCGGGCGGCACCACCTTCGAGCCATCGGGCGTGCCCCCCTCGGCGGCGTCGAAGTCGCTCACCGTGCAGGTGCAGCTCGTCTCGCCGCGCCGCAGCGTGAGTGGCGCGTCACCCGTATTCCGAACCAGGAACTCGTGCGACCCACTGCCGCCGGTGCCGATCGTCCCGAACGCATGCCGGGTCTCGGGAACCTCGGCCCGCGGCTTCGGCCCTGCTGTGTCCGCTCCGACCATCAGGTCGCCAACCGACCACGGCGAGGAGTGCCGCAGCATCGCGCCGGCCGCCCCGGCCGCGATGCCGGCCGCCGCGGCCACCGCCGCCACCTTCCATGCCTGGGGAGATCGCTCCGTCATGTCGGGTGGGGTGCCGGCGTGGGGTCGCGGACGGCGGACGCATACCAGCGTCGCACCCCGTCAGTTTACCGCGTCGGCCCGGGATCGGCAGAGCCGTCC
>CAXNJC010000112.1:0-5529 GCA_964202525.1 Pirellulales bacterium | reverse complement strand
ACTCGAGGATGAAGTTCGCCCGAAACGTCATGTCGCGGACCAGGCAGGCCCGGGCGAAGGTCAGGAAGATGGCGAGGTAGCGGCCCACGTCAGCCTCCGAAGGCGCTGTAGCGTTGCGTGCCCCGCCACCAGGCGACACGGCAGGCGATCGCCATCACCACCACCCAGCCGGCCTCGATCGCCAGCGACGTGACGAGGTCGGCCCCGCGGACCTTGCCCAGCCAGACCGCGGCGGAGAAGTAGGCGGTGTATTCGAAGGGTAGCCAGTGGACCACGTCGGCGAGCGTCACCCCCGCGACGCCCACCGGCACCGTCCGCAGCATGTCGATCGGGAACATGTGGCCTGAGAGCAGATACTGCACGAGCATGTAGCCGAACACGATGCTCGACACCTCCATGAACCAGAAGCCGAGCATCCCGAGCGTGGCCTCCATGAAGAAGCCGAGCAAAAATGAGAGCACGAGCGACAGCAGGAAGGCTGCGATCGTGGTGGCGTCGGGCAGCGGCGGGAAGTAGCTGCGGCAGAGAACGAACACGAGGGCGAAGGGCAGCGCCGCCACCGCGTAGTAGACGAGCTTGTGGGCCACGCGGGCCGCGAGCAGGAACGACACGTAGTCGACCGGCTGGATCAGAAACTTCTTCACCGAACCGTCGCGGACGCTCCGGGCGATGCCGGACGCCAGCCCCGGCATGCTGGAAAAGGCCCGAGTGAGCATGGTGAGGAGGTAGTAGGCGACGATGTCATTCCGCGAGTAGCCGGCGATGTCGCCGCGGCTCGTAGCGGAAAACACGGCCGTCCAGAGGAACACCTGCGTGACGATCGGCAGGAAGCGCATCAGGGTGCCGAGAGCGAAGTCGCCCCGGTAGACGAGCCGCTCCTCCAGGCTGATCTTCAGCATCGTCCACCAGGTGCGGAGCCCCTGGAGCGGCTTCGCCGACACGGTGCCCACAACGCTCATCGTGCAGCCCCCGCGGCCGCGGCATCGCGGGCGTCGGCCCGAAACAGTTCGGCCACGATCTCCTCGAGCGGCACGTCCTCGACCGATACGTCGCGGACGCCGGCCCAGCCGAGGAGTTCGGGCAGCGCGTCGGCGATCCGGCTGCGGTCGATGCGGAGCACCACCTGCGGACCGCGAAACTCGCAGGGGAAGCCGAGGCGTTCGATCCGGCCACGGTCGGGCGCGTCGTCGAAGTCGAGCGTGACGATCTTGTGCGTCGTGAACCGGTCGACGATCTCGGCGAGCGAGCCGTCGTACAGCACGTCACCGCGGGTGATCACCACGACCCGCTCGCAGAGCGCCGCCACGTCCTTCATGTAGTGCGTGGTGAGTATCACGGTCATCCGCCGCCGACGCTGCACGTCGCGCAGGAACTCGTGGATCGTGTGCTGCGCCACCACGTCGAGGCCGATCGTGGGCTCGTCGAGAAACAGTACCTCGGGCTCGTGGAGCAGCGCCGCCACCAGCTCGAGCTTCATCCGCTCGCCGAGCGAGAGTTCGCGCACGGGCTGGAGGATCAGCCGGCGGACACCGAGCAGGTCGACGAGCTCGTCGCGGGTCTTCTCGAACCGGGCCGGGTCGATGCGGTAGATCTCCTGGTGGAGTCGGAAACTCTCGGCGGCCGGCAGGTCCCACCAGAGCTGATTCCGCTGCCCCATCACCAGGGCGAACCGCCGGCGAAAATCGTCGGCCCGCTCCCACGGCACGTGGCCGAGCACCGTCGCCGTGCCCCGGGTGGGCGTGATGATGCCCGAGAGGAGCTTCAGGAGCGTGGTCTTGCCGGCGCCGTTGGGACCGAGGAGGGCCACGAACTCACCCCGGTGAACCGTCAGATCGACCCCCTTCACCGCCTCCACGACCCGGCTCGTCCGGTGAAACAGCGCCCGGACGCTCGCCGCCAGCCCCTCGGGCTTGTCGTAGACGCGGTATTCCTTGGCGAGAGCTGCCACGCGGATGACCAGCGCGTCGGGCCGGGCCACGGCGGCGGGATCGGTGTTGTGCATCGCGGGAGTATAGGGGAAAACCGTGCTCCTTCCGCCGGAGTTCGCGAGCATGGTCCGCATCGGTCTCGGTCACGACACCCACCGCCTCGGTCCCGGCGACGCCCTCGTGATCGGCGGCCTGCGGATCCCCCACGACCGCGCTGCGATCGGCCACAGCGACGCCGACGTGCTCCTCCACGCGATCACCGACGCGATTCTCGGCGCGGCGTCCCTGGGCGACATCGGCGAGCTGTTTCCCGACACCGACCCCGCCAACCGGGGCCGCGACTCGGCCGACATGCTGCGGCGGGCCTACGACGCCGTGCAGGAGTCCGGCTGGAGGATCGTGAACCTGGATTGCGTGATCTTCGCCCAGCGGCCCAAAATCCTTCCGCACCGCCCGGCCATCCGGCGACGGATCGCCGAGATCCTCGGGATCGACGAGTCGGCCGTGTGGTTCAAGGCGAAGACGGGCGAGGGCGTGGGGCCGATCGGCGAGGAACTCGCGATCGCCGCCGAGTGCGTCGTGCTCGTCGACCGGGCGTGATAAGACAACCTGAGGGAGCGAAAAGACGATGCCGGACGGACTGCCGACAATCGAGGTCTACAGCACGCTGACGCGAACGAAGACGCCGCTCGTCACGGTGAGGCCGGGCCAGGTGGGGATGTACCTCTGCGGCCCCACGGTCTACAAGCCGAGCCACATCGGCCACATGGTCGGCCCGGTGATCTTCGACACCGTGAAGCGGCACCTCGTGTTCTCGGGCTGGAAGGTCACCTGGGTCGTCAACGTCACCGACGTGGACGACAAGATCATCGCCGAGAGCACGGCCCGCGGCACCACGATGGCGAAGCTCGCCGAGGAGATGACGGCCGACTACCTCGAGAACCTCGCCGCGCTCGGCGTGACGGGCATCGACGAGATGCCGAAGGCCACCGAGCACATCGGCACGATCATCGCCTTCATCGAGGGCCTGATCGCGAAGGGCTGCGCCTACCCCAGCGACGGTGACGTCTACTTCGACGTCACCCGCGACGCCGACTACGGCAAGCTCACCAACCGCACCGTCGAGGGCATGCAGGGCGAAGGGGGCTCGACCGCGGAGCGGAAGAAGTCGGCCGCCGACTTTGCCCTCTGGAAGAAGGCCAAGCCGGGCGAGCCCGCGTGGGACAGCCCCTGGGGCACCGGCCGGCCCGGCTGGCACATCGAGTGCTCCGCGATGAGCAAGGCGATCCTCGGCCCCCACTTCGACATCCACGGCGGCGGCCTCGACCTCGTGTTTCCGCATCACGAGAACGAGATCGCCCAGAGTGAGTCGCTCCACGACTGCCCGATGGCGACGTTCTGGATGCACAACGGCCTGATGCAGGCCGCCGGCGCCGCGGGCAAAGTGGGCGGCCGCCCGCGGGGCGAGGAAGGCACGACCGACGACGCCGCGGCCCAGGCAGCCACCAAGATCTCGAAGTCGACCGGGGCCGAGCCGTTCAAGAACCTCCTCGCGCGACACCGCCCCGAGGCGATCCGCGTGCTGCTGCTCTCCACGCACTACCGCAGCCCCATCCACTTTGGCGAGGAGCCGCTCGGCGAGAGCGCCCGGGCGCTGGAGGCCTTCGAGCGGCTGTTCGCCCGCTTCCAGCGGGTCGCCGGCAAGGACTTCTACGCTCTTCCCTGCCGCGACCGTCGCGCCGGCGACGCCGCCGTGGCGGCGGCGGGCGACGAGGCCAGGGCCCTGCGGGAGAAGTTCCTGGCCGCGATGGACGACGACTTCAACACGGCGATCGCGATGGCGTCGCTCTTCGACTTCGTCCGCGTGGTCAACAAGTTCATCGACCAGCACGGCCTCGAGGCAAAGAAGCCCGCCGCCGAACTGGCCGCGCTCGATGCGATGATGCTCACGCTCCGCGAGCTCACCGGGGTGCTCGGGATCTTTCTCCAGCCGCCGAAGCAGGCGGCCGGCGCCGACGAGGGCTTGGTGGCGAAGCTGATGGAACTCGTGATCGAGATCCGGGCCAACGCCCGCACGGCGAAGGATTTCGCGACTGCCGATCTCGTGCGGAACAAGCTCACCGAGGCAGGCATCGTGCTGGAAGACCGTCCGGACGGCACCGGCTGGTCCCGCAAGTGATCCGCCGCCGCGTCGGGGCGGCGCACGCATGACTGCCTGTGCGTCCATTTCCCGCGAGGTGCTGGGCTGCCTCGTGGCTGGCTACGAGAAGGGGGGCACCACGCTCGCCAAGGACCTGATCCGACATGCCTGCCGCATGCGCAGCTGCTTCGAGGGCGGGCTGCTGCTGGCCGACTCGCCGGCCGAGGGCATCCCGGAGCCCTACCGCACGCAGCTCGTCGAGTCGTGGGCGCTGCCGGAGACGTTTCTCGACGAATACCACCGCTGCGGTACCTTCGAGCAGGCCTATCGGCTCCTCCGGGAGCGGAGCAGGAACGTCGTCGACAAGCACCGGCCGCTGATCGACAAGACGCCGCGATACATGGTCGTCCTCGATGCCGTTCTCCGCCGTGCACCCACCACGCCGATCGTCGTGGTGATTCGCGACCCGGCCCTCGTGGCGGAATCATGGGTGCGGCTCGGACAGAGTCCCGCCGCCGCCGCGGCGGCGATCCGGCTCTCCACGGCAGGGCTGGCCCGGGTGGCCGGCACCGGCGTCGGGGTTGATCGAGTGTACGTCGTTCGACTCGACGACCTCGCGACCACGCCCCAAGCGACGGTCGATGCCGTCGCGGCCTGGCTCGGCCACCCGCCCCGACCCCACGACCCCACGATGCTCATCGGGACGCCCGACGCCTCGGGGCACCACGCGCCGGGGATCGACCCCACACGCGGCACGTCGACACGAGCGGCCGATGCCGGGGTCCGGGCCGACATCGAGCGCGCGCTGCTCGAGGCCGGGCCCGGGATCGACTGGGTCCGCCGACTCGTGACCGGCCCGCTCTCCTCGTCCCCGGCGGCCTGATCGTCAGGCGTTGGCCTCGATCACGGGCAGCGACGCCGCCCCGCCCTGGCCTTCCGCCGCGGCCATGTCGCGGATCTCCTGGGAGATCTTCATCGAGCAGTACTTCGGCCCGCACATGCTGCAGAAGTGGGCACTCTTGAAGGTCTCCTGGGGCAGCGTCTCGTCGTGATACTTCCGCGCGGTCTCCGGATCGAGGGCGAGCCGGAACTGCTCGTTCCAGTCGAAGGCGAACCGGGCCCGAGAGAGGGCGTCGTCGCGAACGCGGGCGTTCTTGCGATGACGGGCCAGATCGGCCGCGTGGGCGGCGATCTTGTAGGCGATCACGCCCTGCTTCACATCCTCCGCGTCGGGCAGGCCGAGGTGCTCCTTGGGCGTGACGTAGCAGAGCATCGCGGCCCCGCTCCAGCCTGCGAGGGCCGCGCCGATGGCGCTCGTGATGTGGTCGTAGCCCGGGGCGATGTCGGTGACGAGCGGCCCGAGAACGTAGAAGGGCGCCTCGTCGCACTCCTCCATCTGCCGCTTCACGTTCATGTCGATCTGGTCCATCGGCACGTGGCCGGGCCCCTCCACCATCACCT
>CAXNJC010000111.1:0-5548 GCA_964202525.1 Pirellulales bacterium | reverse complement strand
CCACCTTCTGGCGGAAGGTCTTCCAGTAGTCGGCCGGCCGCTTCGTCCACTCGTCGTTGACGAACACGCGAAGCATCTGCGGCTTGCTCTCGAACTGCCGCGGGAAGGTCTCAATCACGCTCTTCTTCGCGGTGTCGAGCTCGTCCTCGGTGACGAGCTCGTTGCGGACCGCATCGATCTCGCCGAGCACGATCTTCGTGGCCAGGGCGACGGTCGCGTTCTTGCTCTCGAAGCCCGCCTTGAAGTCGCCGGGGTAGTCGACCTTCGGTTGGAGGGTCGACCGCACCGAATAGGCCAGCCCCTCGTTGCTCCGCACCTTCTGCATCAGCCGGCTCGTGAACCCGCCGGCGCCGAGGATCTCGTTGAGCAGCAGCAGGGGAATGGCGTCGGGATCGTCGCGGGTGATGCCCCGGCGGCCGATCAGCACCTTGCCCTGCGGGATCTCCTTGGGCACATGGTAGAGACCGGGCGCCAGGGCGGCGGTGGGAGCCGCCGGCGGAGGCACCGCGTCACCCCGCTCCCAGCCGTCGAACGCCTTGCCGAGCTTGGCTAGCATCTCGGCCTCGTCGAAGTCGCCCGACACCGCCACGATCGCGTTGCCGGGATGCACGATGCGGGCATGGAGCGCGGCGAGCCGGTCGCGGTCGAGGGCCTCGACCGTGGTGGCCGTCGGCTCGGCGGCCTCGAAGTGCTCCGGGCCGAAGACCAGCCGCTTCCACTCGCGGCCGATGATCGAGGAAGCGTCGTCGTTTCGCTGCTTGAGCCCCTCGAGCAGGCGGGCCTTGGTGGTGGCCAGGCGGGCGTCGTCGAAGCCCGGCGCGCGGAGCATCTCCACGAACAGGGCGAGGCTGGCGTCGAGGTTGCTCTTGAGACAGTTCATCGTCGCCGTGGTGAAGGTGTCGGTGGCCGTCACGCCCACCTCCGTGGCGAGGAAGTCGAGCTCTTCGTCGAACTCCGCCGGTGGCCGCCGCGCGGTGCCTCCCTCGCGGATCATGCGGGCCGTCGTGGCGGCCAGGCCTGGGGCGTCGGCGGGATCGAGCGACGAGCCGCCGCGAAAGGTGATCGACACGGTGACGAGCGGCAGCTCACGGGACGGCGCGAGGTACACGACGGTGCCGTCGGGGAGCGTGCGGCGAAACGAGGTCGCGGCGGGAGGCTCGAACGACAGCGGCTCGAAGGCGATTTTCTCCGGGCGATTCGGGATCGTGGCCGCGGGTCGGCCGGCGGCCGGCGGCGCGGCGGTCGCTGGGGGAGCGGCGTGAGCGACGGTGCCCGTCAGCGCGATCACGGCCAGCGGGGCGGCGACGGAACGGGTGCTCGAGAAGCGTTTCATGGGATCCTGGGACGGAGAGGGGAGAGGCTCGGGCCGCACGGTGACGCGTCACTCCGCCTTGCGGCGGTAGGTGGCTACGCTGCGGTTGGTGTCTTTGAAATACGTGTTCGCCACGCGGCGGATGTCGGCGGCGGTGACGGCCTCGTACTTGGCCGGACCCTCGTTGATCTCCCGCCAGTCGAGCACCGCCTCGGTGAACGCCAGCTGCACGAGGAGTGACATGTTGTTCTCGAGCTTGCGGTAGTTCTGGGCCGCCACGCGATTCTTCACCTTGCGGAGCTCGCGGTCCGGGATGTCCTCCTTCTGGAGGCGGGACAGCTCCTCGTACCAGGCCGCCTCGAGCTGCTCGGGCGTGGCCTCACCGCGGGCCTGGGCCGACGCGGCGAACAGGCCCGCATACTTCCGCGTGTCGCTCATCGCCTGGGCTCCGGCGGCGATGCCGCGCCCCTCCACCAGGCCCTTGTAGAGCCTGCCGGTTCGGTCGTTGAGGATCTCCGCGAGCATGTCGAGCGGATACGAGTCGACGTGGCCCGCCGGGACCGTGTGGTAGCGGATCTCGACCGACGGCGGCACCTCGCCCATGGCGTTCATCCGCTGCTCGGCGAGCTGTTCCACCTCGAGCGTGACCACCGGCGGGGGCGGGGTCTTTCCCGGCTCGAGCCGCGAAAAGTAGTCGGTGATCAGCCGCTTGGCACGGACCGGATCGAAGTCGCCCACCAGGATGCCGACGAGGTTGCCGGGGCGGTAGTAGATGTTCCAGTAGTCCTGCGCCTGCTCGAAGGTGTAGCTGTTCAGGTCGCTGGGCCAGCCGATCACGGGCCACGAGTAGCCACTCGACGCCCAGAACATCGAGTCGAACTGCTCCTCGAACTTGCCCGTGGGCGTGCTGTCGGTGCGCAGCCGCCGCTCCTCGTGGACCACGTCGCGCTCGGAGTAGAACTCGCGGAACACGCTGTCGGAGAGGCGATCGCTCTCCATCCAGGCCCAGAGCTCGAGCTTGTTGGAGGGCACCGTGATGAAGTAGCAGGTGAGGTCGTAGGTGGTGAACGCGTTCATACCGCTGCCGCCGGCCTTCGTGTAGACCTGGTCGAACTCGTCCTTGACGATCGTGCCCGCCTCGGGACCGCCGTCGCCGCGGCCCTGCTGGGCCTTGATCAGCGTGTCGAGCCGGGCCCGCAGCACGCGGAGCTCCTGCGTGTCGTTGGCGGGGTTCCACGGATCGTCGATCTCGCCCTTGAAGAAGCGGTCGTACTGCCGCGTCCAGGTGAGCCGGTTGATCTCGTCGCGGACGGCCTTCTGCTCGGCGCGGAAGGTCGCGTCGCGGGCCGGGTCGCGGGTGCCGATGGTGTCGGTCCCCTTGAACATCATGTGCTCGAAGAAGTGGCTGATGCCCGTGATGCCCGGTCGCTCGTTCACGCTTCCCACCCGCGCCACCCAGCCCGCGCTGACCACGTTGGGCTGGTCGCTGCGCGGCACGAGCAGGAACTGCATGCCGTTGGGCAGCGTGAACTCCTCGACCTCGACCTTCTGGGCCGAAGCCGGCAGGACCAGGGCGACGACGACGACACTCGCGAGCGCACAGCGGAGCATGAAGGGTTCCTCGGGGGGCGGTCGCGGTTATACCCGAGCCCGCGGCGGGGAGGCGACCCGGAAATCGCTCAGTGCCCCGCCGCTCCGAGCCACCACTGCACGAGCGTGAGCGCGATCTCGAACACGATCAGGCCCACGATCGCCCACTCGACCCGCAGCGCGCGGCGGTTCTGCATCAGCTCGAGCGCCGTCTCGGCCGTCTTGGCGATCAGGCCGAGCTTGCCGTGCAGCACGGCCGACCGCTCGCGGATCTCGAAGTCGTCGCGGAGCCGCGCCCAGAGCCTCTCCAGTTCCGGATGATCCCAGAGCAGCTCCGGCGAGTCGTCCACGCGGGCCCCACCGACGACGCGATGCTCGGCGAGCAGCGCGCCGCCGAGGTGCTGGAGCAGTTCCTGGGCGGCCCGGCCTCCGCGGCCCCAGTGGTCGAGGTTGGTGGCGAACGGCTCGATCCGCTCGAACTGGCTCTCGATCGCCCGTTCGTGATGGGCGAGCGACACGCTCTTGGCGAGCACGTCGGCCACCAGTTGCAGCTTCTCGAGGCTGGCGTCCGTGAGCACCAGTGCATGGCCCTCGATCGTCTCCTTCGCGGCAGGATCGACGTGGATGTCGAGCACCTCCGTCTCCTGCTCACCCGGCGGGAACGGCTGGCGGACGTGCGAGCCGAGCTGCCGGAGGTATTCCGTGATCGCGGCGGGCGAGGCGTCGAAGAACACGATCGCCCCATACCGAAACAGCACGGCCACACCGCCGGCGGGGGCCGCGTGGCCGGCGATGGCGGCCCCAAGCGAGGAGCCGATCAGCTCCACCACCAACGGGGCGTTGCCGGTGCGGTCGGTCGACCCCAGCGCGGCGATGTCGATGCCCGTGCCCACGAGCATGGCCCGCGCCTGGAATCCGAGCCGGCCCACCGCGGGGAATGCCTGGCCGGCGGCGGTGCCGAAGTCTTCGCCCACGATCGGTGCTCCGGTGCGGTCGATTGGTCGCCACGGGGAACTGTCCGGCCGCGTTTCTCCGGCAAAACCGCCGGGCGAGGTACGCGGCCGACTTCCAGCCTAACAATGGGGGAGCGATGGGGCTGGAGGTTTGTTCAACGAGGGGCGTGTCATGGCTGTCTCCCGCATCGATCCGTCGGTCCTCGGGCACCTGCTGGCCGAGCATCGCGACCTGCACGCGCGGCTCCTCGAACTCCGCGCCGAGTTCGGCCAGCCGCGGAGGCCCGGTGCCGCGGGCCTCGAATCGCTTCGCGGCCGCCTGCGGAGCCTGCGCGAGCACCTTGCCGGACACTTCGCCCAAGAGGAGAGCGGCGGCCATCTGGAGGAGTCGATCGCCCGGATTCCGCGGCTCTCTCACGCCGCCCGCGCCGTGGTCGCGGAGCATCCGCGGCTGCTGGCCGAACTCGACGCCTTGCTCGAACGGCTCGCGGTGCGGGATAGTCCTGACGGGTCGTGGACTGCGTCAGCTCGCGCCTTCGCCACATTCACCGAGCACCTGCTCGACCACGAAAGGAACGAAAATGACGTGCTCCAGCAGGGCTACAACGAGGACTTCGGCCTACCGGATTGAAGGTGCGGTGATCGCGTGCCTCGCGGCCGCGGCGATCGGCGTGCCGCTGACGCTCGCGGCCCAGACCACCACCCAGCCGGACCAGGTGGCTCCGTTCATGCGGGTCAAGCTGACCCATTCGCAGGACGTGCTCGAGGGGCTCGCGGTGGAGGACTTCGACCTCATCGATCGCGGCGCCCAGCAGCTCTCGTTGACGAGCGAAGACGCCAGCTGGCAGGTGCTCCAGACCGAGGACTACGCGCGGATGAGCGCCGACTTTCGCCGCTCCTGCGACCGGCTCCGCGAGGCGGCCCGCGCGAAGAATCTCGACGGCGCGGCGCTGGCGTGGATGGAGGTCACGATGAAGTGCGTGCAGTGCCATAAGTACATCCGCGATCGCGACGACGCGGCGGCACGCTGATCGGCACCGTCAGGAGAACACGACGGTGCGGCCGTCGTGGAGGAAGACCCGCTCCTCCAGCACCAGCCGCACGGCCCGCGCGAGCACGAGCTTCTCGACGTCGCGGCCGGCCTGCGCCATCCGTTCGGGCGTGTCGGTGTGGTCCACGGTGGTGACGTCCTGGGCGATGATCGGGCCGGCGTCGAGCTCTTCCGTCACGACGTGCGCCGTGGCGCCGATCAGCTTGACGCCTCGGGCGAAGGCCTGGCGGTAGGGGCTCGCGCCCGCGAACGCGGGCAGGAAGGAGTGGTGAATGTTGACGATCCGGTCGGGATACCGGGCGATCGCGGCGGCCGAGAGCACCCGCATGTAACGGGCGAGCACGACGTATTCCGGCGCGTGGCCGTCGATCGCCGCGAGCAGCGCTGCCTCGTGGGCCTCGCGCGACAGGCCCTCGTGGGGCACGTGGTGGAAGGGCACTCCGAACCGCTCGACGAGGCCGCGGAGGTCGTCGTGGTTGGCTACGACCGCGACGATCCGGCCGGGGAGCTCACCGACGGCGTCGAGCAGCAGGAGTTCGCCGAGGCAGTGGGGCTCGCGGGTGGCGCAGACCACGATCGGCCGCCGTTCCTCGCGGGTGACCCGCACCCGCGCCGCCGCCGGCAGCACGGCCGCCAGGGCCG
>CAXNJC010000110.1:0-5592 GCA_964202525.1 Pirellulales bacterium | reverse complement strand
ATCGTGGCCTCGGCTCACTCGGATGCCGCCTTCGCTTCGCCATCCTGGCTGCGCTCGGCGGCATACGCCGGCTCCAGGGCACGGGCGACCCCTCGCTGAGTTCGTTCCCGAGGAAGCCGCACTCTTGTAAGCGATGCCGGCCGGCGCCTCGCTGGATTCCGGCGGCGCGGTCCCGCAGCCGTACCGCTTACGCGGTTACGCTTCCTGCACGTGGAAGCCGCAATCGCGTGAGCGATGCGGGCCGCAGCTCGCGCAACTCCGCAGCGCCGCTTGCCCCGGCCGTTTCGCGGCGCGTAGGCTGAACGCCTCAGGCCGCGTTTCTCTCCTGGCGGTTCCACCATGTTCTGGCCTCGGGCCCTGAGACCGTTCTGTGCTGCGGCCGTGGCGTGGACCATGTCGCCCGCGCTGCCAGGGCACGCCGCGGTCGACGCCGACATCGCGGCGCTCGTCGACCGGCTCGGCGATGTAAGGCCCGCGGTCCGCGACCAGGCGACGGAAGACCTCGCCGGCCTGGGCTCTGCGGCCGCCGACGAACTCCTGCGGGCTGCGGAGTCGTCCGATGATCTCGAACGCGCCCTGCGGGCCCGGTGGCTCATCGACCGGCTGCCGCTGACACTGGCCACCGATCCGCCCGACGTGACCGCAATCCTCGAGCGGTTTCCGAAGCTCGACGTCACCGAGCGCATCCGGCGGATGCACGTGCTCGTGCGGCTCGAGGATGTCGCCGGGATGGAGCCGCTGGCGCGGGTCGCTCGGCTCGAGCGGTCGCCGGCGGTCGCGGAGATCGCCGCCGCCCTGCTCGCCCGCGAGTGGGCGCCGGACGATCCCCTCTGGCCGCCGGCGGCGGCCGGGATCGTGGCGGGGCTCGGCGAGAGTCGGCGGCCGCCCGCCGCATTTCTCGAAGCGCTCGTGGCCGGATCCCGCGCAGCCACCGACGACGAGCGGCGGCGGGCCGCGGATGCCGCCGCGGCGGCGCTCGCCGCGATCGACGGCTCGCACTCGGGCAGCCCGAGGGCCATGCCCGACCTCGGCGATCCCGACGAGGCCGTCGTCGATGCCGCCGACGCGGTCCGCATCCTCCGCCGCAGCCTGATCCTCATGCGGCTCGCCGCCGGGCAGCGGGATGAGGCCCGCGCCGAGGCGGCCCGGCTCTTCGAATCCACCCGCGACGGCGAGGAGCCCGATCTCGTGGCCGCAGACGTGGCGTGGCTCGCCGACCACGATCTTCCCCAGGCGGTGGATCTGCTCGCCGACCGCCTCGCGGGATCGCAGGCTCCGCGGCCGCTCGTCGCGTATGCGGCCGCCGTCGCCCGCCGCCGGCTCGGCGACGAGGCCGGCGCCGAGGCGCTCGTGTCGCGGGCCCGGGCCGCACTCGACGCCGACGACTCCCCGACGAGTTCGCGGCTTCAGGCGGCGATCATCCTGGCCCGCTGGGGGGCCGTCGACTGGAGCCTGGAAGAGCATGCGGCGATCCAGGCCGACGCGGAGACCTCGGCGGGCATGCTCGCGCTTTCCGCGACGATCGCCGCGGAGGTGCTCAACGAGCAGGACCGCTGCGCCGAGGCGGCCGGCATGCTCCGCGCGCTCCTCGAGGGACCCATGCGTCGGGAGGGCCTCGATCAGGCCCTGATGCAGGTGGCCCGCGATCCGGCGGGCGTGCGGTCGAGGATGCTCTACTTCGACGCCCGCGCGGCCGCCGCCGCCGGTGACCCCGCGGGGGAACGACGGCTGCTCGACGAGTCGCTCGCGGCCTACGACAAAGACGTCGACACGCTGATCGCGGTCTACCGCGCGGCGGCCGGCGACGACGAGCGGCGGGCCGCGGTCCGGCCGCAGATCGCAAAGGCGCTCGCGGCCATCAAGGACGAGATCGCCGCGGTCCCTGAAGACGCCACCGGCTACAACGAGTATGCCTGGCTCGTCTCCAACACCGAGGGCGACGTGGCCGAAGCCACGGCCTTCGCGAAGCGGGCGCTGGAGATCTCATTCGACAGCGCCGGGTATCTCGACACGCTCGCCCACTGCCATGCGGCGGCGGGCGACCTCGCCAACGCGATCCGCACGCAGTCGCTGGCCGTCCGCCGCGAGCCGCACAACCGCATGCTCCGACGGAACCTCGATCGCTTCGAGGCCCTGGCGAAAGCGCCGCCGCGAGCCGTCCCAATCCCATGACCACATGATCTCATGACCACGCCCCACCTCGTTGCCGTCCGCGACACCCGTCTGGCCGTGCAGACCAGCGGCAGCGGCCTGCCCCTGGTACTCCTCCACGCCTTTCCGCTCGACCACGGCATGTGGCGGCGGCAAGAACCGCTCGCCGAGTCGCTGCGGCTGATCGTGCCCGACCTCCGCGGCTTTGGGGGGAGCACGGGCTCCGTGCCCGGCGGCATCGCCGACCTGGCCGACGACGTGGCGGCGCTCCTCGACGCGGTGCACCTCGAGCGGCCGGCCGTGATCTGCGGCGTGTCGATGGGGGGCTACGTGGCCCAGCACGTGGCGGTGCGGCATCCCGACCGCGTGGCGGCGCTCGTGCTCGTCGACACGAAGCTCGAAGCCGACACGCCCGAGGCTCGGGCCGCCCGCGTCGATCTCGCCGGCAAGGTGGGGCGGCTCGGGCAGTCGATCCTCGCCGACGCGATGATCCCGCGGCTCTTGGCGGTGCCGCGGAGCGATGCCGATCCGCTCGTGGTGGGCCGGCACGCCGAGAACCGCTTGCTGCTGCAGTCGCTGATCGAGCGGCAGCCGGTGGCGACGATTCAGGCGGCGCTCGCGGCGCTCGGCGACCGGCCCGACATGACCGACGCGATGCGGCACGTGTCGGTGCCGACGCTGCTCGTGGTGGGGGCCGAGGACCAGATCACGCCGCCGGCCTGTCTGGAGGCGGCGGAGGCGATCATCCCGAACGCGAAGCTCCTGATCGTGCCGGCCGCGGGTCACCTGGTGCCGCTCGAGACGCCGGAGGTATTCAACCACGCGGTGCTCGAGTTTCTCGCTGAGACACTCCGCGGGTGAGGAGCCGAGCCCGGCTTGATCCGGATCACACTCGAGTATGAGGTGTCGCAGCCTACGAAGATTCAACCGGGTGCGGCCGGACCGCTCACGCGGTTGCGCTTCCGGAGCCAGGAAGCCCAATCGCGTGAGCGATGGGGGCGGGCGCGAGAATCAGGCGTGACCCGTAGTACGCAGGTCGCTGCAAATCCGGACGCACCGGCAAGCTGATTTCACGAGGTTTACGCGGCTTTAGGCCTACTGTGGCCGCATCGTTCGTGGCGTGCGCTCTGGATGGCAGGAGGCTCGACACCCCATGGCAGACATCTGGTTCTACCGGCACAACGGGCGGGTTCATGGGCCGGTGTCGGCCGCCGACCTGCGGGCGGCGATCGCCCTGCGGTTCGCGACCCCGTCGGACCTCGTGCGGCGATCGCAGCTCTCAGAGTGGATTCCCGCTGCGATGGTTCCTGAACTCGTGGCTCGTGATCTTCAGGGCCCGTGGGCTGCAGGACAGCCGGAGCCCGCACGGCCCAGCAGGACGGCGTTTACGCTCGTCGAACTGCTCGTCGTGATCGCGATCATCGCCGTGCTCATCGGCCTGCTCCTGCCGGCGGTCCAGAGCGCCCGCGAGGCCGGGCGAAGGATCTCATGCGGCAACAACATGCGGCAGCAGGGCTTGGCGCTGCACGGCTACCACGACGCCCGAAAAAGCTTCCCCGTCGGGTCGGGGTCCGGCAAGCAGCCGCTATGGGGCACGACCGGCGTCAACTGGCGGGTGCAGATCTTTCCGTTCATCGAACTCGGCAACGTCTATTCGCAGCTCGAGTTCGGCACGTCGAACGTGTTTACCGGATGGGGATGGAGTGGCATCAAGTGGCGGGCGCCGAATACTGTGCTCCGCGGACTGTTGGTCGCTGCGCTTCGTTGCCCCTCGAATCCCACGAGCCCATGGGAGGCGCACTGGCCGGATTGGGTCTATGAAGAACAGACTTTCAGCGCAGACTATGCCGGCATCGCGGGCGCCTATCCGGACCCTGGCGGTCGCGGGAACGCCGTCTGCCGGAAGAGTTACAACGGTTACACGTGCAACACCGGCCTGCTCGTCCCCCACGAGACTCGGAGCATCGCACAGGCCACGGACGGGAGCAGTTCGTCGATCCTTGTGGCCGAGCAATCCGGGCTCGTCGACAAAGCTCCCCGCGGCTCCAACTACCTCGGCGCGTGGTCCGGCGGTCGTGACGATTGGTGCGGATTCGACGCCAAGCCCCGTCCCGCGAATCAGATCCCAGACGATGGATCGTGCAACTACCACCACTCCGGCGTGGTCGTGGTTCGATTCGCGATCAACACGCCCACATCGACACCCAACTCGAGCGCCTTGCCGGCGGACAACAACACCATCATCAACTCCTCGCACCCGGGCATCGCGATGACGCTCTTCGCCGACGGAAGCGTCCGCCCGCTGCAGGAGACGATCGACATGGACACCTTCCGCCGGCTGGCCACCGCCAACGACGGCCAGCCCGTGTCGGCCGACTACTAGGTGTCACGATGAGCATCGCTTTCGTCGTCGCGGAACTCGGGCGCACCCTCCGCCAGGAGATCGCCCGGGCGTGCGTCACCCATCCCAAAACGAGCGCGGCCGCGGGCCTGGTGGCCGGGCTCGTGGCGTTGGCCGTCGCCTGGTCGATCATCTCCGCCCTGATCTGGCCATCGCAGCGGAATCAGTACGGCTCCGTCTCCGGCACGGTCACATCGGTGTCGGGAGCGCCCGTCGCCGATGTGATGGTGCTCTTCGTGAACGACGCCGCGGGCGCGGGAGCCTCCGGGCGGACCGACTCGGGCGGCCGCTTCACCGCGCAGGGCATCCGGGCCGGCCGCTACGCCGTGGCCATTCAGCCAGCGATCGAGATCGGCAACGGCGAACTCACCAAGGAGCAGGTGCTCGCCGCCCGCACGCGACTCGAGGCCAGCGTGCCGCTCCGCTTCCAAGACGCCGCGACCAGCGGGCTCACCGCCGACCTCGCACTCGGCCGCAACCGCTACGATGTCGATCTCCGCAGCCCGCGGTAGCGTCCTTCGCCGGCCGCGGCGTCGCACTTGGCACGAGGTGCATCGGTGACCCCTGACGGCTCCGACGAGTCCGGATCGACCATTCGTATCCACCTCGCGACGCTCGGCTCGGAGCCCGGCACCCCAGCCGCCGAAGCAGCCAGGACGGCACTCGTGGGCATCGCCGCCGAGCGGATGCAGGCGCTCGCTCGCAGGATGCTCGCCGGCGCGCCGCAGGTGCGGCGGTGGACGGAGACCGACGACGTCGTCCAGAACGCGCTCGTACGACTTTACCGGGCGCTCGGCGGCATGATCCCGAACGACCCGCAGCACTTCGTGCGGCTCGCCGCCCTGCAGGTCCGCCGTGAGCTGATCGACCTCACCCGCCGGATGCGGAATCCAGAGTCGTTGGCGGCCAACCACGACACCAACGTGCTCGGCGACGGCTCGCACCGGGTGGAGGGCGCCGTGACCGGAGAGGCCGATGACCTGCCACGGCTCGCCGAGTGGACGCGATTCCACGAGACGGTGGAGGCCCTGCCCGACGAC
>CAXNJC010000109.1:0-5613 GCA_964202525.1 Pirellulales bacterium | reverse complement strand
AAGAGATGACCGTGGCAACCCCCGTCTGCGTGGATGGGAGGATGTTTCTGCGGACGCACGATTCCCTGTGGTGCATCGGAGCAGAGTGATGCGTGGCACGTGGTTCCTTGCCGTGGCGATCGGGGTGGCGGCGTGCGGTGGGCCGGCGGCCGCCGCCGACGCAGCGAAGCCCGCCCGAATGTTGGTCGTGAGCGTGACGACGGGCTTTCGGCACGCGTCGATCGGCACGGCCGAGCCCGCGCTCGAGGAACTCGGCCGCGCGACCGGCCTGTTTCACTGCGACCACCTGCGGATGCCGCCGGGCCGCCTGCCGCAGCCCAAGGCCCCGAAGCGGGCCAAGGACACGTCGGACGAGGAGTGGGCGAAGCAGGAGGCGGAGTTCAAGGCCCAGCAGGAGACGTTTCGCCGTGACGACCAGGCCTGGCAGGTGGGGCTGAAGGCCGAGTTCGCCAAGGTGTTCTCGGCCGAGTCGCTCCGCGACTTCGACGGCGTGATCTTCCTGAGCACGACGGGGGAGCTGCCCGTGCCCGACCTCACGGCCTTCCTCGACTGGATCAAGTCGGGCCAGGCCTTCATCGGCTTCCATGCCGCGACCGACACCTTCAAGAGTTCCGACGCCTACTGCGACATGATCGGCGGTCACTTCGCCGGCCATCCATGGAACGCGGCGGGCGAGCACGCCTTCGTGGTGCACGAGCCGGGCCACCCTGTGGCGGCGATGTTTCCCGAGCGGTTCCGCTGGAAGGATGAGATCTACCAATACGATCTCCGCTACAAGCCCGAGAACCTCCGCGTGCTCCTGAGCCTCGACATGCAGGCGAGCACGCCGAAGGAGCCCTGGCACGTGCCGGTGGCCTGGGTTCGCGATTACGGGCGCGGCCGGGTGTTCTCCACCAACTTCGGCCACAACGACGCCACGTGGAAGGAGCCGATGTTCCAGAAGCACATGGCGGAGGGAATCGCCTGGGCTCTCGGCCGCATCGACGCGCCGGCCGCCCCGAACCCCGAGGTGCAGGCGGCGGAGTATCTGCGGAGCGTGGTCGCGGCGGCCGCCGTGGCGACGAAGGCCGATGCCGACGCCCTGCGGGCCAAGGCCGATGCGAAGCTCGCCAAGGATCCGGCCTGGGCCGTCGCCCTGCGGCCGATGCTCCTCGAGATCCGCGGCCTGAAGCCGGAGGACCGCGCGGCGGCCTACGCGAAGGTGATCGCCGAAGTCGAAACGCCCTGAGCCGACCGGAGATCGCCTTCATGACCCGCGGCCTCGTGCTCGTGCGTGTCGTCGTCGTGATGATCGCGCTGGCGGTCTCCGCCACGGTCACGGTCGCCGCGGCCCCCAACGTGGTCGTGATCCTGGCCGACGACCTCGGGTTCTCCGATCTCGGCTGCCACGGCGGTGAGATCGACACGCCGCACCTCGATCGGCTCGCGGCGGGCGGGCTCCGCTACACGCAGGCCTCCAACACCGCGCGCTGCTGGCCGACGAGGGCGGCACTGCTCACCGGCTACTACGCCCAGGCGATCCGTCGCGACGGCTTGCCTGGCCTCCAGGGGAACGCGAAGGGATCGCGGCCGGCCTGGGCGCGGCTCCTTCCCGAGCTCCTCGAGCCTGCCGGCTACCGCTCCTATCACTCGGGCAAGTGGCACGTCGACGGCGATCCGCTCGCGCACGGCTTCGCGCGGTCGCTCGACGTGACCGCAACGGGCCAGAGCAACTACTTCGACCCGGGCGGGGTCGTCGGCGAGCCGAAGACCCGCGTCGCCGCCGACTTCTACGCCACGACCGCGATCGGCGACCACGCGGTGGCCTGCCTCGCGGACCACGCGCGGGACCACGCCGAGACGCCGTTTTTTCACTACGTGGCCTTCACGGCCCCGCACTTTCCGCTCCAGGCGCCGCCCGACCTGATCGCGAAGTATCGCGACCGCTATCGGGCTGGCTGGGATGCGCTCCGCGAGGCGCGGATCGCGCGGGTCAGGGAGCTCGGCATCGTCACCACCGCCGCCGCCGGGATCGACCGCGCGATCGGGCCGCCGTATGCGTTTCCCGATGCGATCCAGCGGCTGGGGCCGGGTGAGGTGACGAGGCCCGTGGAGTGGCGGTCGCTCACGGCGGAGCAACGGGCCTTCCAGGCAGAGAAGATGGCCATCCACGCGGCGATGGTCGAGGCGATGGATCGGGAGGTGGGCCGGATCGTCGCGCAGCTCGAGGCGATGCAGGCGCTCGACGACACGCTCGTGCTGTTTCTCAGCGACAACGGCGCCTCGGCCGAGATCATGGTCCGGGGTGAGGGGCACGATCGCGAAGCCCCGGCAGGCTCGCGGGCGACGTTTCTCTGCCTGGGCCCGGGCTGGTCGAGCGCATGCAACGCGCCGTTTCGTCGCCACAAGACCTGGGTGCACGAGGGGGGCATCGCCACGCCCTGGATCGTGCACTGGCCGCGGGGCGTGATCGGCCGGGGTGAGCTCCGGCGGCAGCCCGTGCACGTGGTCGATGTCGTGCCCACGGTGCTCGAGCTCGCGGGTGTGCCGTTGCCGAGGGATCACGCCGGCACGCCCGTGCCGCCCGTGCAGGGCCGCAGCTTCGCCGCGTCGCTGACCGATGCCGACGCCCCGCCGGCCCATGACTCGCTCTGGTGGTGCCACGAGGGCCATCGGGCCGTCCGTGTGGGCGACTGGAAGCTCGTGGCGATCAAGGACAAGCCCTGGGAACTCTACGACCTCGCGGCCGATCGCTGCGAGACGCATGATCTCGCGGCGGCGCATCCCGAGCGGGTGGCGGCGCTCGAGCAGGAGTGGAACCGAGTCGCCGAGGAATGCCGGCGGCTCGCGGGCTCGGGGGCGAGACCAGCGGAGAAGGCTACGAAGAACGTGCCGCGCCGCCCGCCGAACATCGTCTATGTGATGACCGACGACCAGGGCTACGGCGACATCGCGGCCCACGGCAATCCCGTGATCAAGACGCCGCACCTCGACCGCCTGCATCGGGAGAGCGTGCGGCTCACCGAGTTTCACGCGAGCCCCACCTGTGCCCCCACGCGGGCGGCACTGCTCACCGGCCGCCACGAGTTTCGCTCGGGCGTGACCCACACGATCCACGAACGGGAGCGGCTAGCGCTTGCCGCAACGACGCTCCCGGAACTCCTGAAGGGGGCCGGCTATACCGCCGGCATCTTCGGCAAGTGGCACCTCGGCGACGAAGACGCCTACCAGCCGGGCCGCCGGGGGTTCGACCGCACATTCATCCACGGTGGTGGCGGCATCGGGCAGACGTTTCCCGGGAGCTGTGGCGACGTGGCGGGCAATCGGTATCACGATCCGGTGATCCGCAGCGACGGCACCTTCGTGGAGACGAAGGGCTACTGCACCGACGTGTTCTTTGGCGAAGCCCTGCGCTGGATCGAGAGCCGCCACCACGCGGGCGAGCCGTTCTTCTGCATGCTCACGCCCAACGCTCCGCACGAGCCGCTCGACTGCCCGGAGGGCTCCGAGACGGGCTATCTCCACCTGCTCGAGGAGGCCGGCATCACCGGCGCTGCTCAGCGGGCGAAGATCGCGAAGTTCTACGGCATGATCGAGAACATCGACGCGAATATGGGCCGGCTGCTCGACACGCTCGACCGGCTGGGCATCGCGGACGACACGCTCGTCGTGTTCACGACCGACAACGGAACCGCCACGGGGGCTCCGGTCTTCAACGCGGGCATGCGGGGGGCGAAGGGCACGGTGTGGCGGGGTGGCACGCGGGTGCCCTCGTTCTGGCGGTGGCCGGGGGCCTTGCCTGCGGGCGTCGACGTGCCGGCGGTGACGGCCCATATCGACGTGCTGCCCACGCTCTGCGACCTCGCCGGCGCCGAGATCCCCTCCGCGATCGCCACACGGGTGGAGGGCCGCAGCCTCGTGCCGCTCCTGCGCGATCCACAGGCGAACTGGCCCGACCGGCCGCTCGTCACGCACCAGGGCCGCTGGGACCGCGGCCAGGCCGCGTCGAGCCAGTTCCGGAACTGCCGGATTCGCGAAGGCCGCTGGAGCCTCGTGAACGTGAGGAGTCGCCGCGACGGCTGGGAGCTCCACGACCTGGCGAGCGATCCTGCCGAAGCGCACGACGTCGCCGCGGCGAACCCCGAGATCGTCGCGCGGCTGGTCGCCGCGTACGACGCATGGTGGGCGGGGGTGCAGGATGACCTTGTCAACGAAGACGTCGACGGGCCCGACGAGAATCCCTTCAAGGTGGCGTATCGCCGCCAGCATCGAGACGACCCGGACCCGTCGCCCGCCGGCGGTGCGGCAGCCAGGAAGCAGAAGGCGGGGGCGAAGCCGAAGGCCGATCCCGCAGCGGCGTTTCCGCCGCCGACACACGCCGACGTCGCCTATGGCCCGCATCCCAAGCAGGTGATGCACGTCTGGCTCGCCGACTCGGCGACCGCGGAGCGGCCCGCGCCGCTCGTGTTCTTCATCCACGGTGGCGGCTGGCAGTCGGGCGATCGGTTCAGCAAGCTCGACCAGGTGCTGCCGTCGATGCTCGAGGCCGGAGTGTCGGTCGTGTCGATCGAATACCGCTTCATCAAGGAAGCCATGGCCGAGGGCGTGAAGCCGCCGGTGATGGGCCCGCTTGGCGATGCCGCGCGGGCTCTGCAGACGGTTCGCCACCGAGCCTCCGAGTGGCGGATCAATCCCGAGCGAATCGCCGCCTGCGGGAGTTCGGCCGGGGCGTGCTCCAGCCTCTGGCTCGCCTTTCACGACGACCTGGCCGATCCCACGAGCGTCGACCCGGTGGCTCGGCAGTCGACGCGACTCCTGACGGCCGCGGTGATCGGCGCCCAGACGACGCTCGACCCCGTCGAGATGAAGGCGTGGATCCCCAACAGCACCTACGGCGGCCACGCCTTCGGGATCGTCAAGGGCGTGGACGGGGTCGACAAGCCGTTCGAGGCCTTTCTCGCAACCCGCGACCAGCTCGTGCCCGCGATCGAAGAGGTGTCGCCGGTGGCGCTCGTCTCGGCCGACGATCCGCCGGTGTACCTCGTGTATGCCGTGCCGCCCGAGCCCCGGCAGCCGGTCAAGGATCCCACGCACGCGGCTGCCTTCGGCGTGCTCCTGAAGGAGCGGCTCGACGCCGTGGGGGTGGGCTGCGAGCTGGCCTATCCCGGCTCCGATGCGAGGCACGCGACGGTGAAGGACTACCTGCGGGACGTGCTCGTGCCGCGTAACTGAAGCGCGAGGACGGCCAACGCACTGCCGGAAATGCCCGGCCACACGGCGTACGCCGTGAGCGCCAGCGAGCGGCAAGACTCGGTCCACGGCGTGTCCGTACGGCGGATCTGGCAGCGATTGGCGAGCGGTTTTATGCTGCGATGGTCATGCGTCGTCGCGAACGATCTCTCCTGTGTTCCTGGCTGGCGGTCGTGGCCTCGGTCGTCTCGGGCGCCGAGCCACTGCCCGTTGAGGGCGTCGTCGTGCAGCGGCTCGACGGCACGGCGATCCCGTTCCCCGATCTGCTCGGACCGGACGGCCGGGCCGTCTGCTTCGCGTTCCTGCACCCTGCCTGCCCGATGGCCCAGGAATACGCACCTGTCCTCGGCGACCTGGCGACCCGCTTCGCGGGCGACGGCATCC
>CAXNJC010000108.1:0-5666 GCA_964202525.1 Pirellulales bacterium | reverse complement strand
GCGGCAGCCCCTCGGGACCGTACGGATCGACCGGCCGGGGGTTCTGCGTCGGCATCCGGGCACCGACGGCGACCCGCCACCGGTCGAGTCGCCTCCGCAACTCCGCCACCCGCTCGGGCCGCTCGGCTGCGAGGTCGCGGTGCTCCCCTTCGTCGGCGACGAGGTCGTAGAGTTCCGTGCGGCCATCCTCGTCGTGGAGGACGATCTTCTCCCGTATGCCGGCCGGCGAGTCGCCGGCAAGCAGGGCAGCGCAGGGCCGGCTGCCCTGGTTGGAATAGTGGGGATAGTGCCAGACCAGGTCGCGGGCAGGCAGCGTACCCGAGCCGGCGAGCAGCGGCCGGAGGCTCGTGCCGTCGAGCGGCTCGCCGGGCGGCGGCAACGCCCCGCCGGCATCGAGGAGCGTGGCGGCGACGTCGAGCGTGGTGACCGGAACGTCGCACATCGACCGGGCCGCAACGACACCCGGCCAACGGACGACGAGCGGCACGCGGATGCCCCCCTCGTAGAGATATCCCTTGCCGGCCCGCAGCGGCAGGTTCGACGTGGGTGAACCCTCGGCGGTCGAGAGGCCCCCATTATCGCTCGTGAACACGACCAGCGTGTGGTCGGCGACACCCTGCTCTTCGAGGGCGGCGAGCACCGTCGAGACGGCCTCGTCCATCTCCTCGATCATGGCCGCGTAGACGGGGTGATCCTGGACGGCCCGCGCAGTGCGATCTCCTTCGGCAACCTCCCGCGGCCCGACGGCCTCGACCGCCCGCGCCCGCTTCCGCTCCTCGGCCACGAGCTCCGCGGTCGAGCGCAGCGGCACGTGCACCGAGTGCAGCGGGACATAGCAGAAAAACGGCTGCTCCCGACTGGCGGCGATGAACTCGACCGCCTGCCGGGCGATCGCCCGGGCATGGTGCGGATCATCGTCCGCGCCGCGGCCCGGCGCGACGGTGGTCGACCCGCTGACGTCGAATCCGTGCGCGGGCACGTCGGCCGGCGGGCCGAGGTGCCACTTGCCGAAGATGCCGGTCGTGTAGCCCTGCCCCCCGAGCCGCTCCGCCACGGTGGTCTCCGCCTGCGGCAGAGAACGGAGATAGTCGGCTTGCAGGAGCGCGCCGCGGCGCTCGCCGCCGATGAAGTTCGTGATCCCCACCCGGGCGGGAAACCGTCCGGTCACGAGCGCCGCCCGCGTGGGCGAGCACACGGGCGCCGCGGCGTAGGCCCGCGAGAAGATCATCCCCGAGGCAGCGAGGGCGTCGATCGCGGGCGTGCGGTAGAAGGTGCTGCCGGTGCAGCCGAGGTCGCGGGCGCCCAGATCGTCGGCCAGAAAGACGAGCAGGTTTGGCGGGCGGGCGACCGCCGACGCGGCGGGACGGGCGGCTCCGCGTGCCTCGGGATCCCACCAGCGGTCGAGCTCCTGCCGCAGCCGCTCCACGACGTCGGGATGTTCCGCCGCCACGTTCGACGTCTCCTCGGGGTCGGCGACGACGTCGAACAGTTCGACCTCGCCCCGCTCGTGCCGCTGTCGCGAAACCTCGTCCACGTGCCGGCCCTGCCAGGCCGGAAACGGCTTCTCGGGGTCGTGTCGCGTCGGCACGATCAGTTTCCAGCGGTCGCTCACCGTCCAGCGCCAGAGCAGGCTCCGCGCCGGGTCGTCGAGGTCGACCAGTGTGTGCGTGTAGCACTCCCCGAAGACCTGCCGGCGGGCGGCGGTGGCCTCGTCGTCCAGCAGGTTCACGCCGGGGAGACCGGCCGGCGGCTTCACGCCGCAGGCGGCGAGCACCGTGGGCAGGATGTCGATCGACGAGGCGAGGGACGCACTCGACCGCGGCTGGATCGAACCAGGCCGCCGGAGCATGATCGGCGTCCGCAGGCCGCCATCGTAGGGCGAGAGCTTCGAGCGGGGGCCGAACCGCGGCGTGGCGGGATCCTGGATCCAGCCGTTGTCGGTCACGTACACCACGAGCGTGTCGCGGGAGAGGTCCTCGCGTTCGAGGTGGTCGAGCAGGTCGCCCACCGTGCGGTCGAACCGCTCGACGTTGCCCCAGTACCGGGCGACGTGGACGCTGTCGGTCCTGGACGAATAGTGATCCACGAGTTCCTGCGGCGGATCGTGCGGGTCGTGGGGCAGCATCGGGGCATACCACACGAAAAACGGCTGATCCGCGGCGCGGCAGCGGGCGATGAAGTCGTACACCGGCTGCATCGTGCCGCGGCCGATGGCGAGGCCCTCGTCGCCATGTCGCGCGCCCTTCGTCATGCCCTCATCGAACCCGCCACGGGCGAAGTCTCCCTGCCACCACTTGCCCGTCTGCAGGCTGCGGTAGCCGGCCGCGGCGAGCAGCCGGGGCAGCGTGGGCCACTCGTCGAGGTGGCGGTTCATCGCCTCGCGGCCGGCCAGAAACGCCGCGCGGCCCTGCGGGCTCTGCCGGGGCTTGCCGGGCGAGTCGGGCGGGTCGTTGCCCACGATGCGGTGCTCGTGCGGATAGCGGCCGGTGATGATCGAGGCGAGGCTCGGGCAGCAGAGGCTGCTCGGCACGACGCCGCGCGGGAAGACGAGGCTCTCGCGGGCGAGGCGGTCGAGGTTCGGCGTCCGCAGGTGCTCGTGCCCCATGAAGCCGTAGTCGCGCCAGTGCTGGTCGTCGGAGATGACGAACACGACGTTGGGACGGCGCGCTGTCGTCGTCGAGGCTGGCGGCGAGGCGACCGCGCCGATGCCGCTCGAGGCGAACGCGACCACGGCCACGACCATTCCCAGGATCATCCGCGACCTCCCCGGGCCGGCCACCGCCCCCGAGCGGCTTGCCGGCCGACTGCCCCACGGCGACATTCTGTCATGGCGTCAGTATGCAGCCGATCCCATCGACGTGCATCACCCCCGCCCTGTCCCCCGGAGTCGCCGGCATGACACCGCTTCGCTGCCTGTTCGCCGCGGTGCTCGGGCTTCCCTCGGCGTTCGTCCTCGCCGCCGACGTCAGTCCCAACGTGATCGTGGTGCTCGTCGACGACATGGGCTGGAAGGACCTCTCCTGCCAGGGTAGCGACTTCTACGAGACGCCCCACGTCGACCGGCTCGCCGCTGCGGGCATGCGGTTCACGGCCGGCTATGCGGCCTGCACCGTCTGCTCGCCGACTCGCGCCGCGCTGCTCACGGGACAGTATCCGGCCCGGCTGCACCTCACCGACTGGATCGCCGGCCACGAGCGGCCCCGCGCGACGCTGCGGATCCCCGACTGGAAGAAGCACCTGCCACTCGAGGAGGTCACGGTGGCCGAGCGGCTGCAGGGGGCGGGCTACGCCACGGCGAGCATCGGCAAGTGGCACCTCGGCGGCACCGGGTTCGTGCCGGAGGAGCAGGGCTTCGGCGTGAACCTGGGCGGCACCGACAAGGGTCAGCCGCCGAGCTACTTTTCGCCCTACGGAATCGCCACGCTGCCCGACGGTCCGCAGGGTGAGTATCTCACCGACCGCGAGGCGGCCGAGGCCGTCGCCTTCATCGCGGCCCATCGCGACCAGCCCTTTTTCCTCTCCCTGGCCCATCACTGCGTCCACACGCCGATCCAGGCGAAGCCGGAGGTGGCGGCGAGGTATGCCGCGAAGCGGCCGGGCATCCCGCCGAAACGCGCCGCCTACGCGGCGATGGTGGAGAGCGTCGACGATGCCATGGGCGACATCCTCGACGCCCTCGACCGGCTCGGCATCCGCGACCGCACCGCGATCGTCTTCACGAGCGACAACGGCGGGCAGGCATCGCTCACCGACATGCGGCCGCTCCGCGCCGGCAAGGGATCGGCCTACGAGGGAGGCGTCCGCGTGCCGCTGGTCGTGTCGTGGCCGGGTGTCACCGCGGCCGGCAGCACGAGCGACGCTCCGGTGATCACGCCCGACATTCCGGCCACGATCCTCGATCTCACCGGGGTCGGCCCCGCGCCTGCCCAACCGCTCGACGGCACGAGCCTCGCCGGTGTCCTCCGCGGCGGCAGCCTGGATCGCGACGCGATCTACTGGCACTATCCGCACTACCATCCCGGCGGCGCCACGCCCTACTCGGCGATCCGCTCTGGGACCTGGCGGCTCGTGCACTTCTACGAGGACGACCGCGACGAGCTCTACGATCTCGCCGCCGATCCCGGCGAGACGACCGACCTCGCGACGACGCAGCCAGCCAAGGCTCAGGCGCTCCGCAGCAGGCTCGACACCTGGCTCGCCGACGTGGGGGCGCAGCTGCCGACGCCGAACCCCGCCGCCGATCCCGCCCGCGACCGCCCGTGAGAGATATCGCGGGCCGTACCCTCGGCCGCGGCGTGCTCGCAGCCTCACGGCCGGTCGGCTGGCACGAGCCACACGAACGTCCGGCGCCGGGCACGGCCAGCCCCTCGCCAAACCACGGGCCCGCAGCCTTGCGATCCGGCACCGTGCCGTGTCGAATACGCCCACGATCCGTTCCCCCGCCCCGGAGACCCACCATGGCCAAGAAGTCCGTCGCCGGCCTCGATCCCGCCGGCAAGACCATCCTCGTCCGCGTCGATTTCAACGTGCCGCAGGATGATTCCGGGGCGATCACCGACGACCGGCGGATCCGCATGGCCCTGCCCACCATCAAGTCGATCGTCGACCGCGGCGGCAAGGCCGTGTTGATGTCGCACCTCGGCCGTCCCGCCGGCAAGGGCTTCGAGGCCGAGTTCTCGCTGGCGCCGGTGGCGAAGCGGCTCGGCGAGCTCCTCGGCACGCCGGTGACGCTCGCCTCCGACACCGGCGGCCCCGACGCCCACGCCAAGGCGAAGGCCCTCCCGGCCGGGGGCGTACTCGTGCTCGAGAACGTCCGCTTCAACACGGGGGAGAAGAAGGGGGACGACGCGGCCTACGTGGCCGGCCTCGCGACCCTCGCCGACGCCTACGTCAACGACGCCTTCGGCACCTGCCATCGCACCGAGGCGAGCATGCACGCGGTGCCTGTGGCGATGAAGGCGGCGGGCAAGCCGGCGTTGGTCGGCTTCCTCGTCGAGAAGGAGATCCAGTACCTCGCCGACGCGGTCGCCCGCCCAAAGCGGCCGTTCGTGGCGATCCTCGGCGGCAAGAAGGTGTCGGACAAGATCGCGGTGATCACGAACCTGCTCTCGATCTGCGACCACGTCCTGATCGGCGGTGCAATGGCCTACACGTTCGCCTTGGCGCAGGGGGGCAATACTGGCAAGTCGCTCGTCGAGCCCGACAAGCTGGAGCTCGCCAAGGAGCTCCTGGCCAAGGCCGGCGGCAAGCTCGTGCTGCCGGTCGACACGCACTGCGCCGACGACTTTTCCTCCGCGGCGAACAAGCGCGTGGTGAAGGCCGGTGAGATCCCCGACGGCTTCGAGGGGCTCGACATCGGCCCGGAGACGGCGAAGCAGTACGCTGCGATCATCCGCTCGGCCGGCACGGTCGTCTGGAACGGCCCGATGGGAGTGTTCGAGCTCCCGCCCTTCGACGCCGGCACGAAGGCCGTGGCCGACGCGGTGGCCGAGGCCACGGCCAAAGGAGCCGTGACGATCATCGGCGGCGGCGACTCGGCGGCCGCGGTCGAGCAGTTCGGCTATGCCGACAGGGTGAGCCACGTGTCGACTGGCGGCGGCGCGTCGCTGGAAATGCTCGAGGGCAAGGCCTTCGAGACGGTGGCCGTGCTCGACGAGGTCTGACCG
>CAXNJC010000107.1:0-5671 GCA_964202525.1 Pirellulales bacterium | reverse complement strand
GTCACCGCCCGCAGCATGTCGAGCGACTGGAAGCGTCGCTCCCGGACCTCGATCAGAGGCCGCTGCCAGGCGGCGGCCTCGGTCTGCTTCTGCGTGATCGACTCCAGCGCCGACACCGCAGCCGCGGACCGCGCCTTGGCGTTGTCGGCGCCGGCGAACGCCTGCTGGTACTTCGCGGGCGCGTAGGTCTGCCACGCCAGGAACATGCCCACGAAGTTCACCACCGCAGCCGTGAGCAGCCCGAGCATGCCCGCCACGAGCCACGGCTTCTTCTCCGCGATCAGCCGGTCGCGGACGATCTCCTTGGGCAGGAGGTTCGTGGCCAGGCCTGCGCCGCCGGCCCCTTGGAGCGCCAGACCGTAGGCCGTGGCGAACGCCAGCCGGTTCTCCCGGAAGCCGTTGGCCGACACGGCGGGACCGCCGAGCGCGTTGAACGTCTCCAGCCGCTGCACGTCGAGCTGCAGCTGCTTGGCCACGAAGTCGGAGAGCCCGCGGAGCTTGGCGGCGTTGCCCAGCAGCAGCACCTTGCCGATCTTCGCGGTCTTGTCGGTGCCCGTGAAGTAGTTCAGCGACCGCTGCAGCTCGGAGGCGAACTCCGTGAACACCGGCCGCATCGCCTTGAACACCGCACGGGGATCGGCCGCTCGGACGGCGTTCCGCTTCTCCTGCTCGGCCTTCTCGAAGGTGAACTTCATCTCCTTCACGAGCGCCTTGGTGAAGGTGCTGCCGCCGATCGGCATGCTTCGCTGCCACACGCGCAGGCCGTTGGTGACCACGATGTCGCTGGAGTCGACGCCGATCGCCACGATCACCAGCGACGGCGGCGGCGCGTCGGGGTCGATGTCGGCGGGGGCCGGCAGCTGGTCGAACATCGCCATGTTGGCCAGCGCGATCGGCTGCAGCTGGAGCACGTCGACGGCGATTCCGGCGTTGGTCAGCGGGGCGAGGGCCTTGTTCACCTGCTCGCGCTTCATGGCGAACAAGGCGACCTCGGCATCCATCACGAAGCCGCTCTCCTCGATGCCGCCGGCGAGCCGCTGCCAGTCCCAGACCACCTGGTCGAGCGGGAAGGGGATCTGCTGGTTGGCCTCGTAGCGGACGATGTCGGGGATCTTCTTGGCCTCGATGGGAGGCAGCTTGATGAACTTCGCCAGGCCGGCCTGGCCGGGCGCCGACACGGCCACGCGCTCCCCGGCGAGGTCGTGCCGCGACACGAACTCCTGAAGGGCGGCCCTGACGAGCTCGACCGGATCCGCCTCCGGCTGCGAGAGCATCATCGGGTATTCGATGTACTCGAACTCCTCCGCGAGCAGCTTCCGCGGATCGTCCGGCGACAGGCGGCAGCGCAGGGCCTTGAGGCCGCACTTGCCGATGTCGATTCCCCACGCGTACGGACTGCGGGCCATCGGGGCCGGGTTCCCGGTTGAAGGAAGAGGGTCTGGTGGGCCGGGACGCGACCGGAGGCGACGGGCGAACTCCCGCCCGTAGGGAACTTTACGAACGCGCCGCGGGGGGTGTCAAACGGCCTCGCCCCGCGCCCGTGGCTCGTCGTGCCATCCACTACACTCGCAGCCATGGCCTCCGCGCGACCGACGGTTTTCCTTCCCTGCCACACGCTCGACGACTTTCCAACGTGGCTCGATGAGGCTGAGGCCGACGACCTGCTCGCCGCCTGGGTCGCGGCCTGGCACCCCGCGGTGATCGCCGCGGTCGGCGCAGCACCGGCGTGGGCGGCAGTCGACCTGCCCGTGACCGACGGTCCGCTCCTCGGCATCGTGCCCTGCTCGTGGGACGACCGCTTCGAGGCCCAGTGCGGCAGCACCGACACCCGCGACTCGGTCTTCGTGCGCGGCGTGGCGGGCAGCGATGCCATCAGCCGCGCAGCCCTCGCGGCGGTCGGCGACTCGGCGGATGGCCCGCTGCCCGGCGACGACCTGGCCGCCGAGTTCCATGCGCTTGGCCTCGCGGCCCTCCTGGCGGAACTCCTCGCCCGGCGGATGCGGTCGTCGGCCGACCTTGACGACGGCTTTCGCTCGGCTGCGGTGACCGCAGCGCGGGAGGCGGTGGCCGGCCGCACCGACGCCGCCCGCGGCGGGCTGCAGGAATGCTTCGACGGCCTCGCCGCCACGCGAGCCCGCTACTACCCCGTCGACTCGTGGGTGCTCGACCTCGTGCTCGTGGGCGGGGCCGCGACGGCCGAGAGCGTGGGGGCGGCGCTGGCGTCGCCGGGGCCGGTGGGTGTGGTGGCCGGCGGCGGCACGCTCGAGCGGCTCGCCCGGGAGCGACCCGACGCGATCCGGCTGCTTCGCGAGGCCATTGCCTCGGGGCGGGCCAGCGGCTGTGGCGGTCGCGACGTCGACGGCGGGCTCGACCTGCTCGCGGCCGAGGACCTCGCCGCGTCGTTCGATCGCGGGCACCGGGCCTGGCACGATGCGGTCGGTAGGCCGCCCCGCACGTATGCCCGACTCGCCGGCGGCCTCACGCACCTGCTGCCGCCGCTGCTGGCCGACCGCGGCTACCGCGGCCTCATCTGGCCGGCCTTCGACGGCTCGCCGGTGCCCGACATCGGCGGTGGCGTGGCCTCGTGGGAGTCGGCGGGCGGCCGCATCGACGTGATCGCATCGCGGCCGCTCGACGCCGGGTCGGCCCGCACGGTGATCGCGCTGCACGAGACGCTCGGCAATGCCATGGATCACGACCACGCGGTCGTGCTGGCGTTCGCCCACGTGGCCGGGCGGGCCACCCGCTGGCACGCGCTCCTCCGCCGCATCGGCGGCTGGTGCAACCTGATCGGCACCTTCGCCACGCCGGAGGGCGTGCTCGACGCCGCGGCCGCCGGCGGCCGGCCGGTGTCGTTCGAGCCCGATGCGTTTCCGCCGAGCCCCGTCGTCGCCTCCGGCGGCGAACTGGATGCGGCCATCGAGTCGGCAGCGCGTGCTGCGGCGCGGATCCGCGATGCGGCCTCGGTTCCACCGGCCGCGGCGCCGTCCTTCGAAGGGACGGCGGCCGCCCCAACGCCGACACCGCGCCGCCGAGCATGGAGCCGCCTGCTCGGCGGCCGCCGCGCCGAGGCCCCGGCGGTCGACAACGGCCTGGTGCGCGTGGAACTCAACACCACGACCGGCGGGATCCTCGCCCTGCGGCGGCGGGCCGCCGCGGCCAACAGGCTCTCCCAGCAGATCACCCTGCGGACGACGGCGGCCGCGCCGGCCGTGGGCGAGCCGTGGGTGGCGGAGGAGGATCGGCAGACCGCGGCCCGGATGCTCGCCGACGAGGCGGGCGTCGAGCGCGACGCCGCCGGTCGGCCGCGGCTGGTCGCCCGCGGCCGGCTCGTGACCGACGCCGGCAGCGTTGCGCGGTTCGTGCAACGGGTGAGCCTCGTGCCGGCCCAGCCGCTCGCGGTCATCGAGGTCGAGGTCGAGGTCGACCGGCCGCACGCTGGTCCCCTGTCGGCCGGCCACGTCGCGCTGCGGTTCGCGTGGAATGAAAACGACCCGGTCGAGATTCGCCGCAGCGTACATACCCAGGCGGTCGTCACCGAACGGACGCGGTTCACGGCGCCGCACTTCGTGGAACTCGTGCCCGACGCCGCCCGCCGCGGCGCGGAGCCGGTGACCGTGCTCACCGGCGGCCTGCCCTGGCACCTGCTCTCGTCGCCGCACGTCCTCGACACCCTGGCGGGCCCCGCCGCGGGTCGCGTCGCGCGGCGGGTGGGCGTCGGGCTCGGGCTCGACCGCCCCTGGGGCGCGGCGCTGGCCCTGATGCTCGGTGGCGTCGAGCCGGCCGCGTGCCCGGCGGCCCCGGCCACCGTCCGCCTCACCGGAGCGTCGGCCGCGGCGACCGGCCCCGGGATCGTCCGCGTGGGGCTGCTCGAGTCGGCTGGCGTCGCCGGGCCGGCGGCCATCGAGTGGGGCCGACCGGTAACGCGGGCCACGGTGGTCGATGCGGCCGGCGGCCCGCGGGCCGACATCAGCGTTGCGATCGAGGGCACCCGCACCGTAGTTTCTCTCGCACGCTACCAGTGGCTCGAGCTCGAGGTGGGGTTCGCCGGATGATCATCACGCTCGACGGTCCCGCCGGCGCCGGCAAGAGTTCCACGGCCAGGGCCCTCGCCCGCCGGCTCGGCTGGTTCTACATGGACACCGGTGCCATGTATCGGGCCGTCACGCTCGTGGCCCTGGAGCGGGAGGTGCCGCTCGACGATCCCACGCGGGTCGCGGCCCTCGCGGAGTCGCTGGCGCTCGCCTTTCGCGACGGTCGCGTGCACGTGGACGGCCGCGACGTCTCGGGCGCGATCCGCACCGAACGGATCACCGCCGCCACGCGGCCCGTGGCCGACGCGCCGCCGGTGCGCGACGTCATGAAGCGGATGCAGCGGCTGCTGGCCGAGGGGCTCGACGTGGTCACCGAGGGCCGCGACCAGGGGTCGGTGGTCTTTCCGCACGCGGAGCTCAAGGTGTTTCTCACCGCGTCGCCCGAGGAGCGGGCGCGGCGCCGCCACTGCGAGGAGCAGTCGCGGGGCGTGGCCACCTCGCTCGACTCGGTGCTGGCCGCTCAAAACTGCCGCGACGAGGGGGATCGGGTGCGGGCGGTCGGGGCCATGAAGCCGGCCGACGACGCCGTGCTCGTGGAGACCGACGGGCTCACGCAGGACGAGGTCGTGGAGCGGCTCGTGCGGCTGATCGAGGAGCGGCGCCAGCCGCCGCCCGCATGAGCGACCGGGCCGCAGCAGCCGACGCGGGGCGGGCCGGCGGCGGTCACAGCACGTTCGGCAAGTGCTTGTATGCCGTGCTCTGGGTGCTGTCCCGCACGTTCGGGGTGGCCCTGTTCGGGTTTCGGGCGCGATTCGTCGAGCCCCTGCCGACGACGGGCGGCCTGATCGTGCTCTCCAGCCACCAGACCTTCCTCGACCCGCTCCTGCTCGGCCTGGCCACCGACCGGCGCATGTCGAGCCTGGCGCGGAGTTCGCTCTACCGCTTCAAGCCGTTCGGCGCGGTGATCACCGCGCTCGACGCGGTGCCGATCGATCGTCAGGGCTCGGCGGTCAAGGCGATGAAGGCCGTGATCGAGCGGCTCGAGCGCGGGGCCGCCGTGATCATCTTTCCGGAGGGCTCGCGGACCCACGACGGCCAGCTCGGCGAGTTCAAGAGCGGCTTCGCGCTGATCGCCAAGAAGGCCGCCGTGCCCATCGTGCCCGTGGCGATCGTGGGGGGCTTCGAGTGCTGGCCCCGCACGCGGCTCCTGCCCCGGCCGGGCCGGATCCGCCTCGAGTTCGGCGAGATCCTCACGGCGGAGCAGGCGGCGACGATGAGCGACAGGGAGGTCTTCGAGGTGTGCACGCAGCGGATCCGCGACCTCGACGCGAAGGCCCGCACCGCCCTGGGCGGTCCATGGGCCGACTCCGCCCGGCGGGCGAGGTCGCGGACCTCGGCGCGGTAGACGTCGGCGGCTGGTGCTCCGCGATCGGACCGCCCGCCACCAGGGCACCGCCGCGGGGCCGGAGCGTTACGGTCCGCTCGCCGGCGGCGGCGTGGCCCCGCCGCGGGCCCGCTTGAAGGGGTCGATCGTGCCGCCGCCCGGTCCCGGGGGCGGATCGGTGGCCGACTGCCCGAAGGGCAGCTTCGGCCAGTCGAGATTCATGCCCGGCCACGCCGGCGCGGCGGCGGCGGGA
>CAXNJC010000106.1:0-5698 GCA_964202525.1 Pirellulales bacterium | reverse complement strand
ATCCAGCGGGCCCGCCACATCGAGGTGCAGCTGCTCGGCGACCTGCACGGCAGCCTCGTGCACCTCTTCGAGCGCGACTGCTCGGTGCAGCGGCGGCACCAGAAGGTGGTGGAGCTCGCCCCCGCCCCGAACCTGCCCGCGAAGACCCGCGACGCGATCTGCGAGGCGGCGATCGCCATCGGCCGCACCGCCCGCTACGAGAACGCCGGCACGGTGGAGTTCCTCGTCGACGCCGACACCGGCAAGTTCTTCTTCATCGAGGTGAACCCCCGGATCCAGGTGGAGCACACCGTCACCGAGGAGATCACCGGCATCGACATCGTGCGGCGGCAGCTGCTCGTGGCCCAGGGGCACAAGCTCTCCGACCCCGAGATCGGTCTCGGCGACCAGCAGTCGATCCGCTCGATGGGCGCGGCGATCCAGTGCCGCGTGACCACCGAGGATCCGGAGAACCGCTTCCTCCCCGACTATGGCCGGATGACGGCCTACCGCTCCGCCAGCGGCATGGGCATCCGGCTCGACGCCGGCACCGCCTTCTCGGGTGCCGTGGTCACGCCCTACTTCGACTCCCTGCTCGTGAAGGTGACGGCCCGCGGCCTGACCCACGGCGAGGCGGCCGGCCACATCGAGCGATGCCTGCAGGAGTTCCGCATCCGCGGGGTGAAGACCAACATTCCGTTCCTGATCAACCTCGTCACGCACCCGGAGTTTCTCGCCGGCAACTGCACGACCCGGTTCATCGACGAGACGCCCGCACTCTTCGACTTCCCGATCCGCCGCGACCGGGCCACGAAGGTGCTCGAGTTCCTGGCCGACGTGATCGTCAACGGCAACCCGCTCGTGAAGGGCCGGGCTTCCGCAGCACGCCGACAGCCGGCCCCGCTGCCCGAGTTCGACCGCTTCGCCCCGCCGCCGGCCGGCACGCGCACGAAGCTCAAGGAGCTCGGTCCCGTGAAGTTCGCGGCGTGGGTGCGCGAGCAGAAGCGGCTCCTGATCACCGACACGACGATGCGCGACGCCCACCAGTCGCTCCTGGCCACGCGGATGCGGACGCACGACATGCTCGCCGTGGCCGATGCCTACGCCCGCCTCTGCAGCGGCTTCTTCTCGCTCGAGATGTGGGGCGGGGCCACATTCGACACGGCGATGCGGTTCCTCAAGGAGTGCCCGTGGGACCGGCTGCTCCAGCTCCGCGAGCGGATCCCCAACATTCTCTTCCAGATGCTCCTCCGGGCCAGCAACGCCGTCGGCTACACCAACTACCCCGACAACGTCGTGCAGGCGTTCGTCAAGGAGTCGGCGGCCTCGGGCATCGACGTATTCCGCGTGTTCGACCCGCTCAACTGGGTGCCGAACATGCGGGTGGCGATCGACGCCGTCGTCGAGAGCGGGGCGATCTGCGAGGCGGCCGTCTGCTACACGGGCGACGTGCTCGACCCGAAGCGGACGAAGTATTCGCTCGACTACCACGTGAAGCTCGCGAAGGAGCTCGAGAAGGCCGGCGCTCACATGCTCGCCATCAAGGACATGGCGGGCCTCTGCAAGCCTTTTGCCGCGGGCAAGCTGGTGTCGGCCCTGCGGGATGAGATCGGCATCCCGATCCACTTCCACACTCACGACACGTCGGCCGCCCAGGTGGCGGCGGCCCTCGAGGCGGCCCGCAGCGGCGCCAGCGTGGTCGATGCCGCGTTCGCGGCGTTTGCCGGACTCACGAGCCAGCCGAACCTCAACGCCCTCGTCGAGGCGGCCCGCAACACGCCGCTCGACACCGGTCTCGACCCCGAGCCGCTGCGGCATCTCTCGCACTACTGGGCCGCGGTCCGCGAGCACTACACTGCCTTCGAGTGCGGCATGAAGGCCCCGGATCCCGACCTGTACCTCCACGAGATGCCCGGCGGCCAGTTCACGAACCTCCTGGAGCAGGCGAAGGCGCTCGGCCTCGGCGACCGCTGGGAAGAGGTCTGCCGGGCCTACGCCGACGTGAATGCCCTCATGGGCGACATCGTGAAGGTGACGCCGACGAGCAAGTCGGTGGGCGACCTCGCCCTGCTGCTTGTCACCAACAACATGAAGGCGGCGGACCTGCTCTCGGATTCCCGCGAGCTCGCCTTCCCCGAGTCGGTGATCGACCTGCTCGCCGGCCGCATGGGCCAGCCGCCGGGCGGCTTTCCGCCGGACGTGGTCAAGCGGGTCGTGCGCAAGGCCGACCTCGTCACGGGCCGTCCGGGTGAGTCGCTGCCGCCGGCCGACTTCGCCGCCGCCGAGAAGAAGGTGGCCGACCTCGTGGGGCGGAAAGCCTCGTCCAGGGAAGTGCTCTCGTGGCTGCTCTATCCGCGGGTGTTCGCCGACTACGCCGCGCACCGTGGCAAGCACGGCGACGTGAGCGTGCTGCCGACCCCGGCGTTCCTCGAGGGCCCGAAGCCGGGCGAGGAACTCTCGGTCGACATCGAGCCGGGCAAGACGCTGCTCATCCGCCTGCTCACCGTGGGCGAGCCGCACGCCGACGGCACGCGGACGGTGTTCTTCGAACTGAACGGCCAGCCGCGGAGCGTGTCGGTGGCCGACAAGAGCCTCGAGGCCAAGGTACAGAAGCGGCCGAAGGCCGTGATCGGCGACGCCCGCGAGGTGGGCTCCCCGATGCCGGGGCTGATCGTGACGGTGGCGGTGAAGCCGGGCGACGTGGTGACGAAGGGCCAGAAGCTCCTCTCGCTCGAGGCGATGAAGATGGAGACGACGGTCTACGCCGAGCGCGACGGCCGGCTCGCCGAGGTGCTCGTCACTCCCGGCACACCCGTCGAGGCCGGCGAGCTTGTTGCACGTTACGCTGACGCGTAACGGCACGGCTGCACGTGCCTGGAAGCGTAACCGCGTCAGCGGTACGGCCGCTGGCATCGCTCACGCGATTTCGGCTTCCCGAAGCTATCGCTCAGCGAGGGATTGCCCGCGCCCACCGCCAGGCATGAACTCAGCGAGGGGCTGCCCGTGCCCCGCGAGCCGGCGTATGCCGCCACGCGCAGCCAGGATGGCGAAGCACAGGCGGCATCCGAGTGAGAGGATGCCACGACGGCATCCTCGAACGTCCGGCGACGGGGCACGGGTAGCCCCGAGCCTCACCACGCGGCTCGCCGGCCCGCAGGCCCGCATCGCTCACGCGATTGCGGCTGCCTGACATCCCGAGCCCTGCGTGATACAGCCCGCATCGCTTACGCGACTGCGGCTTCCTGACACGAGCGGCCCGCGCTGGGGGCAGGGTGAGCCGGGCATCAACCCCGCTCGAGCGACTCTCGGATCGCCTGGAGTTCGGCCGCCATGTCGGAGCCCGCGCGGTCGAGTTTGCCGCAGCGGCCATACCAGTAGCGGGCGTTGCCAGCGTCGCCCTCGATCGCATGGAGCACCGCGTGGAGCCAGTCGGCCGTCAGGTCGCCCTCGTGCCGCTGGGCGAGGTCGTGGGCCTCGTCCCAGGAGCCCGCCTGGGCCAACGCCACGGCCCGCAGCAGGTCATCGGCCCTCGTCACTTCAGCAGGTCCTTGAACACCTTCCGGACCTTCTCCACCTTTGGCGCCGCCACGGCCTGGCAGTACGGCTGGTAGGGGTTGGTCGCGAAATAGTCCTGGTGGTAGTCCTCGGCCGGGTAGAAGGTGCTCGCCTTCGTCACTTCCGTGACGATCTTCCCAGGAAACACCTTCGCGGCGTCGAGCTTTGCGATCACCTCCTCGGCGATCCGCTTCTGCTCGTCGTCGTGATAGAAGATGCCGGAGCGATACTGCGTGCCGACGTCGGCGCCCTGGCGGTTGAGCGTGGTCGGGTCGTGCGTGGCGAAGAACACCTCGAGGAGCTTCTCGAAGGGCACCACCGCGGGGTCGTACTCGATCTCGATCGCCTCGGCGTGGCCGGTCTGGCCCGTGCACACGTCCTTGTACGTGGGGTTCGGCACCGCGCCGCCGATGTAACCGCTGGTCACGCTCGCCACCCCCTTGAGCTCGGCGTAGACCGCCTCGGTGCACCAGAAGCAGCCTCCCGCGAGCGTGGCCTTCGCGAGTTTGGGTTCCCCGGCTCCGCTCGTTCCGTTTCCCATGGCGATGCTGGCTCCTGCGACGACGATGGCGACTGCAATCCGACGATTCATGGCTTCGGCCTCCCGGACAAGAGGATTGTAGGAAGATCGGCGGGATCGACGACGAACCGCAGCGGTTTCAGGGCCCACTCGCCGGCGTAGCCCACGCCGATCCGCGGCGTTCGCTCGACCCACCGCGGCGGCACGCGGATGCCGCCGGCCTCGAACCAGAGCCCGCCCCGCCGCGTGGCCGGCCGACCGTCGAGCGACCGGTCGATGCCGAGCGCCTTCGTCACCCGCCCCGGGCCCACATGCTCCCCGACGCCCCGGATCAGCACCGCGGCGGGCACGCCCTCGTCGCCGGTGACGATGTTGAGCATCCAGTGGAGCCCATAGCAGAGATACACGTACCACCGGCCGGCGGGTCCGAACATCGTGGCGTTGCGCTTCGTCATCCCCTTGGAGCCGTGGCAGGCGAGATCGTGGGCCCCGAGATAGGCCTCGGTCTCGAACACGGCGTGCCTCGTTAGCCGTCCATCCGCCCCGGGCACGACGAGCCACGCCCCGAGCAGGTCCCGCGCCACCCGGTCCGCGGACCGATCGAAGAAGGCGCCAGGGAGCGGGTGGCGACCGCGGGGATGGGCGGGCGGCGGCATATCGGGCATCATACCGCGGTTCCCGCAATCCCTCCGCCCCACAGACCCCGCCAGGAATCATGGAAGCAGGCATCGTCGGACTGCCGAACGTCGGCAAGAGCACGCTGTTCAACGCCCTCACGATGTCGAAGGCGGCGCAGAGCGCGAACTATCCCTTCTGCACCATCGAGCCCAACGAGGGGATGGTGAGCGTGCCCGACGGCCGTCTGCAGCGGATCACGAAGTACATCCCGCCCCAGAAGGTGATCCCAGCGGCCCTCAAGCTCGTCGACATCGCCGGGATCGTGAAGGGGGCCAGCGAGGGCCAGGGGCTCGGCAACAAGTTTCTCTCCCACATCCGCGAGGTCGACGCGATCCTGCAGGTGGTCCGCTGCTTCGACGACCCCGACGTGATCCACGTGGCGGGCAAGGTCGATCCGCTCTCCGACATGGAGACGATCGAGATCGAGCTGATGCTGGCCGACATCCAACACCTCGAGAACCTGATCCCGAAGGCCGAGCGGGCGGCGAAGGGCGCCGACAAGGACGCCAAGCTCAAGGTCGAGGTGATGAAGAAGTGCCTCGCGTGGCTCGGTGAGCAGAAGCCGCTCCGCACGCTCACCCTCGACGACACCGAGAAGAAGGCGGTCAAGGAACTCGGCCTGCTCACCGCCAAGCCGATCCTCTACGTGGCCAACGTCGACGAGACCGACGTCGAGGGCAAGAGCCCGCTCGTGCCGCTCGTGCGGGCCGCCGCGGCGAAGTCGGGCGCCGAGGTGGTGCCGGTGTGCGCGAAGCTCGAGGCCGAGATCGCGGAGCTCGACGAGGCCGACCGGGCCGAGATGCTCGAGGGGGCGGGGCTCGCGGAGCCGGCGCTCGCGGTGCTCGCCCGGGCGGCCTACAAGACGCTCGGCCTGCAGAGCTACTTCACGGCGGGAGAGAAAGAGGTGCGGGCCTGGACGACCCCGGTCGGTGCCACGGCTCCCGAGGCGGCCGGCGTGATCCACAC
>CAXNJC010000105.1:0-5702 GCA_964202525.1 Pirellulales bacterium | reverse complement strand
CTGCTCGAGGCCGGCACGCCCGTGGTCACGATCGTCGGCAAGACGTCGGCCTTCCACGTGGCCGAGGTGCTCGGTGTGAGCCGCGAGGAGAACCTCGCGATGATCGCCGACACGATCGCCCACCTGACGGGGGCGGGCCGCGAGGTGTTCTACGACGCCGAGCACTTCTTCGACGGCTGGAAGCTCGATACCGCCTACGCGGCTGAGACGATCGTGGCTGCCGCCCGGGCAGGGGCCACGCGGATCGTGCTCTGCGACACTAACGGCGGCACGCTCCCCGACGAGATCGCGCGGTTCGTCGCCGCAGCCGCCGCGGCCCTCGCCGCCGCCGGTGTGCCCACGCCCGTGGCCATCCACTGCCACAACGACTGCGACCTGGCCGTCGCCAACTCGCTCGCCGCCGTGCAGGCCGGGGCGGTGCAGGTGCAGGGCGCCATCAACGGCCTCGGCGAGCGGTGCGGCAACGCCGACCTGATCTCGGTGGTCGCGAACCTGGCCCTCAAGCTGCCGGGTCACGACGTGCTCGGGGGCACGGGCACGGCCCACCTCACGGAACTGTCCCGGTTCGTCTACGAGACGGCCAACATGACCTACCGGCCCGGGCAGCCCTTCGTGGGGGCGAGTGCGTTCGCCCACAAGGGCGGCATGCACGTGCACGCGATCGCCAAAGCGACGGAGTCGTACGAGCACATCTCCCCCGAGGCGGTGGGCAACTCGCGGCGGATCCTGGTGAGCGAGCTCTCTGGCCGGTCGAATATCGCGGCGCTGGTCACCCGGCCCGACGTGAAGGACGACCGCAAGGTGCTCGACGCCGTGCTCGCCGAGGTCTGCCGGCTGGAGAACGAGGGCTGGCAGTTCGAGGCGGCCGGGGCGTCGTTCGACCTGCTCGTCGATCGCTGTGCGGGCACGTTCACGCCGGCGTTCGAGAAACTCTCCTACAACGTGGCCGTGGAGAGCCGCGCCGGGGATTCCGGCGAGGTCCGCACCGAGGCGACCGTCAAGCTCCGCGTGGCCGGGGATGTGCGGCACGAGGTGGCCGAGGGCGACGGCCCGGTCAACGCCCTCGACGCTGCCCTCCGCAAGGCGCTCGCCGCGGTCTATCCGGTGCTCGACCGGATGCACCTGCTCGACTACAAGGTTCGCGTGATCAACGCCCAGGAGGGCACGGCGGCCAAGGTGCGGGTGTCGATCGAGAGCACCGACGGCGAGGGCGTGTGGGGCACCGTGGGCGTGAGCGAGAACGTGATCGAGGCGAGCTGGCTGGCGCTGGCCGACTCGTTCCACCACTTCCTGTCGCGGAGATGACGAGATGACGCGTGCGGCGCTGGCGGCTCTGGCTCTCGTGATCGGAGCGCGGGCGGCGTGGGCCGACACGCCCCCCAACACGCTCACCGAGGCGGAGCGGCGCGGCGGCTGGCGGCTGCTCTTCGACGGCCGCACGACCGACGGCTTTCGCGGCTACCGGAAGCCCGGGGTCTCGTCCGGCTGGGTCGTCGACGACGGAGCGCTCGTGCGTCGTGCCGACGGGGCCGGCGACCTCGTCACGGCCGATGAGTTTGCGGCCTTCGAGCTGCAGCTCGACTACCGCATCGCGCCGGGAGGCAACAGCGGCGTGATGGTGCACGTGACGGAAGACGCTGAGAAGCCGTGGCACTCCGGGCCCGAGGTGCAGATCCTCGACAATGCGACGGGCAAGGATCAGCAGCGGGCCGGCTGGCTCTACCAGCTCTATCGACCCGTGAACGCCGGCTGGGCCCGGCAGATGGAGCAGGCGGCGGGCCTCGCGCCGCCGGAGGTGCTCGATGCCACGCGGCCGGCCGGCGAATGGAACCAGCTCGCCATCCGCATCGCGCCCTCCGGGTGCGAGGTGTGCCTCAACGGCGTGGTCTACGAGCGGTTCACGATCGGCTCCAAGGACTGGAACGAGCGGGTGGCGAAGAGCAAGTTCGCCGCGTTTCCCGGCTTCGCGAAGGCCGGCCGGGGGCGGATCTGCCTCCAGGACCACGGCGACGAGGTGGCCTTCCGGTCGATCAAGATCCGGGAGCTGCCGGCGGACCAGCCGCCGCCGTGGGTCGCCGACGGCACGCTCGCCGTGGAGGCAATCCCCGCGTTTCCCGGGATCGCCTGGGAGGGCTGGTCGGCGGAGGCGGCCGGCGGCAAGCCGGCCCAGCCGCTGCGTCCCCTGCTCGTGACACATGCCGGCGACGGCAGCGACCGGCTCTTCGTGCCGGATCAGAGCGGGATGATCCACGTGATCCAGCCGGGCGCGGCGGAGGCCACGCTGTTTCTCGACCTGCGGCCCGGCACCGCACCGTGGACGAAGTGGAACGAGGAGGGCCTGCTCGGCCTCGCCTTCCATCCACGCTTCCGGGAGAACGGCGAGTTTTTCGTGTGCCAGAGCGTGACGGGTGAGAAGCGGCTCGAGCACGTCACCCGCTTCCGTGTGTCGAAGGACGATCCCGATCGGGCCGACCCGGCGACGGCCGAGGTGGTGCTCGAGATCGAGCAGCCCTTTTGGAACCACAACGGCGGCTCGATAGCCTTCGGTCCCGACGGCATGCTCTACGTGGGGCTGGGCGACGGCGGCAGCCGCAATGACCCCTTCGGCCACGGGCAGCGGCTCGAAGTGCTGTTCGGCAAGATCCTCCGGATCGACGTCGATCGTCGCGATCCCGGCAAGGCCTATGCGATCCCCGCCGACAATCCCTTCGTGGGCCACGACGGCGTCCGCGGGGAGATCTACGCCTACGGCTTTCGCAACCCGTGGCAGCTCGCGTTCGATCCGCCCACGGGGAGACTCTGGGCCGCCGACGTTGGACAGGATCTCTGGGAGGAGATCGATCTCGTGGTGAAAGGCGGTAACTACGGCTGGAACGTCAAGGAGGGGAGCAAGGCCTTCGGATCGAAGGCCGTGGCCGGCCCGCTCGTGGAGCCGGTGTGGGAATACGACCACCAGGTGGGCAAGTCGGTGACCGGCGGTGGCGTCTACCGCGGCACCGCCATCCCGGAGCTCGTGGGCCGCTACGTGTATGGCGACCATGTGTCGGGCCGGATGTGGGCGCTCACCGTCGACGAGGCGGGCCGCGCTACGGCGAACCACGTGCTTCCCTGGAACGGCCTGCCGATCTTCGGCTTCGGCGCCGATGCGGCCGGGGAACTCTACGCGTGCACGTCGTCGCCGACCGGTCAGGGGATCTTCAAGATCGTCGCCGGCCAGGGCCGACCGACGACCGGCTCCCCGTAACGGAGAGAACGTTCAAGCTCCACGAGGTCGAACGCCGGCCGCCCGTCAGGGCCCCCCGGCAGCATCGCCGCCATCGCGGCTCATGAGGGCGGCGAACACGGTGGCGTCGATCGACTCGGCCATGAACGTCACCGCACCGTCGCCCATCACCGACGACACGCCGCCCGGATGGAAGGAGTAGGGATTGTCGTCGTTGAGCACGTTCACGACCTCGCAGCCGGCCTGCTGGGGCTCGCCTTCCGACGCCCCACTCAGCCCCCGGGCGTGGCGGGCCACGTTCCAATCGCCGTAGAAGGCATACAACACGGTGGCCCCGCCGGGGGCCGTGGCGGGAAGCGGGCGGCCGCGGAAGAACCGCTGCTGGCGGCCCGCCTGCTCGACGAAGGCCAGCGTCTTCGACAGTCCGTCGCTGATCTCGCGGAACCGCACCGTCCTCCGGTTCACAAAGTCGGTCGTGCCGAGCATCGCGTTGTGTGTGAACTCGGCCGGCAGGCCGGCACAGGCAGCGAGGCTCGGATGCAGCCCCCGAAAGGGCCCGTAGTCGGTCCTCGGGAGGATCAGGGGCGTGTTGGCCGGGTAGCCGATCACCTGATACACGCCGCCGTAGTCGGAGGGCACGCCTGTCGGGGTCCCGGGGCACACGAAGAGCGGCACGGGAGCCAGGCACGCCGGGGAGTTCTGGCCACGGGGAAATGGCGGCGGCAGGTTGACCGGGTCGGCCAGCCCGCGATTCATGTCGAACAGCGACGCAAGCCTGCCTTCGTCCACGTAGGACAGGAGCTGTCCGAGCGCCCCGAGCGTCGTGCGGCCGGCGACGACGACGGAGAAGTTGGGATTCGGCGGATCCTTCGGATACTCCGCCCAGGAAAACTCCTTCCGCCACGCGGGCACGAACCGGCGGGCCGACTCGTGGGTGTGCAGCGCGATCCCGACCTGCCGCAGGTTGTTGCCGCAGGAGGCCCGGCGGGCTGTCTCGCGGGCCGACTGCACCGCCGAGAGGAGCAGCCCGAGGAGCGCGGCCATGATCGCGATCACCACGAGCAGCTCGACGAGCGAAAAACCTCGCGGCAGTCGGGTGCGGGTGAGCGGCATGGGCTGCTGGCGTCGTGGCGCGGCACGGACGATCGAGCACGACAGATCCGGAACCCCTATCGAGCCTGGCACAGTCTACGCCAGCATGGGCAGCGGCCACTGTTCGGGCTGGTGATCGAACCGCCGCCACGGGGGCCCTGCCCCGCTCTGCTGGCGTTCCTTGGGGCAGCGTGGTGGAGCGAATCGCCCCATGGCGTGGAGCGAAACGCCCCACCCCCCGATGCAATTCACCCCATCGCCGGCCCGCCGCCAAGGATTCCTGCGTGCTGCCCCGGGCGGATCGGCACGCGGCATGGCGTGGTTTGCTCCTGAAAACCAAAGGTTCGTCCTGCCCGGACGGCCGAGAAGGCCAAGAGACGGCGAGTTTGGTACGGGACGTGCAGCCATTCATCGGATCACGTTCTGCACCGCTCGAGCACCACCGCCCCACATGCCACGAGGAAGCGTCATGCTTGCCGGCTTTCGGTCAGTTCCGCCGTCGTTTGTTCTCGCCGTTGCCCTGCTCGCCTCACGGGGGGCCGTCGCCGCGCCCATCGTGTACGACCTCGTGACGGTCGGAAATCCGGGCAACTCGAACGACCCGGCCACCGGCTACGGCAGCGTGCCCTACGCCTATCAGATCGGCACCTACCACGTGACGATCGGCCAGTACACCGCGTTTCTCAACGCCGTGGCCCAGACCGACACCCACGGCCTCTACAACTCCGCGATGGACACCGACCTCAATGTGGCGGGCATCGCCCGGTCGGGCACATCCGGCGGCTACACCTATGCCGTCAAGAACAACAGCGGCGACAGCGGCAACCGCCCGATCAGCTACGTGGACTGGTTCTCCGCCGCCCGCTTCTCCAACTGGATTGCCAACGGCCAGCCCACGGGGCTCCAGACCGGCACGACCACCGAGAATGGCGCCTACGCCCTCAACGGCGCGACCAGCGGGACCGCCCCGGCGGCAAACGCGATCAATCCCAACACGGCCGCGGCCCCGCTGTTTTCCCTGCCCACGGAAAACGAGTGGTACAAGGCCGCCTACTACGACCCGACGCTCGCCGGCGGCAGCGGCGGCTACTACCTCTACGCCACGCGGAGCAACACGGCCCCCGGCAACGACGCCACGAACCCCACGGCCGCCAACCAGGCCAACTACGTGAATGCCGACGGGGAGTATGCGGTCACGCAGTCCACGACCCTGTCACCGTCGCAGAACTACCTCACCGACGTCGGTGCGTTCACTGCGAGCGCGAGCTACTACGGCACCGTCGACCAGACCGGTAACGTCTACCAGTGGAACGACCTGTCCGGGGCCGCTGGAACCACCCGCGGACTCCGCGGCGGAGCCTGGAACCTCGCCGCCACGCTCGTATCG
>CAXNJC010000104.1:0-5703 GCA_964202525.1 Pirellulales bacterium | reverse complement strand
TGATCCATGCGGTGCAGTGGCTGCCGGCGCTTGCCTGGGCGATGCGGCGCGCCGGCATCGCCGCAGCTGCCCGCCTGCGGCTGGTGGGGGCCGCCGCGGCCGGGTCGACGCTGCTGCTCGTCTACGCGCTGGCCCAGACGTGGCTCGGGCGGGCACGGTTCGACGTGCTTCCCGCCACGGCCGCGCTGCTCGCCGCGGCGGTCGTCGGCCTCGCCGCGCCGGCGATCGTCACGGCGCGGGCCTGGCTCCGGGATCATCGGTCGCCACCGCCCGCCGCAGGGCGAACCGCGTGAGCACGTGCAGCAGGAAGCCGACCGGGCCGAGCAGGAATGTGAGCACGAGGCAGAGGGATCGCAGCGGCCACGGGATGTCGAGCCGGACGGCGTCACGGGCGATCCACGCCCCCACGACCATGTCGAACACGAGGTAGTGGGCCCAGGCCGCCGCAAACACCCAGTCGTCGGCGAACGCCGCCTTGAGCCCCGCGATGGTGGAGAGGTCGCCCGGCGGCGGGCCGTTCGCGGCCAGCTTCCAGCCGATCACCGCCGCGTAGCCGCAGGCGAGCAGGGCCGGCACCACGATCCCGCAGAGCACGTGCGAGACGAGGCGGCGCGACGGGAACAGCACCAGCGCGATCCACGCCAGGAGGGCGATCGTGTTGGTGACGGAGAAAAAGGTGTCGGCCATGCGTCAGGGTGCTTCCTCGGACCGCGTCCAGGCCTCGAAATCGTAGCGGAGCGTGCGGCCGCCGTGCTCGATCACGAGCTCGTCGCCGTCGAGGGCCTGCCGCACCCAGGGATTGCCGAGGAGTGGAAACGACGCGTAGTCGACCGGCTCCCCATCCACGAGCTGCTGGCGGTCGTAGGCCTCGCCGTGCGGGCGATACGTGATCTCGAGCATGCGGCCCGCGAGCGACGTGAACGCCAGCCGGGGACGCTCGTCGGCGACCCGCGAGGTGTCGAGCGTCGTCCGCGTCGCGATCGCGGACGCGAACCGGGCGAGCTCCGCGTCGCTGCCGCCCCCGGCGAAAGGCTCGAGCGGCGAGGTCTCGAGCACCCAGCCGGTCCGGCGGGCGTCGCTCGTGAGCACGTCGCAGCGTTCCTTGTCGCGATGCGGGGCCCACCGCGGCTGGCCGCCGAGCCAGAAGGCGAACAGCATCGAGCCCGTGTGGCAGCAGACCCAGCCGGCGCGCTCGACCCGCTTCACGATCGCGCCGGTCGTCACGAAGGCCGCCTCGATCCGCCAGTAGGGATAGTCCTCGGGCACGGCCGACACGCCGACGAGGGTCCGGCCGTGCTGCAGCGACTGGCCAAACGGATTCTCGCCGTAGCCGAAGGGGTTGGCCCTGTTCTCGGCCAGGTCGTAGGGCCGAAAGGCGTTGTCCTGGAACGGCATGAACGAGCTCTGCGGATGCTCCGACACCCACTTGAGCATCTGCCGCCGCGACTCCTTGTAGTGATAATCGCGGGGCGTCTTGAGGAGCGTCCATTCGCTCGCCAGCGCATAGCCCGGCTCGTGGTGGATCGTGAAGCGAATCCTGTCACCGCGGCTGCCGCGGTGCGTGAAGGGTTCGTCGCGGTCGCCCGCGATCGCGGCGAGGATCGGCGGCGGCTCGTACGTGGCCGGGAAGGCGAACCAGCCGGCGTGGTGCTCGCAGAGGCCGCGCACGGGCCGCTCGGCCCCGAAGAACAGCCAGCCGATGGCGGCGGTGCAGTCCATCGCATCGGGGCCGGTCATGCTCGACTGGAAATACTTCGCGCGGCTGGCGGGGCTCACGTGGTAGCCGCGGTGCCAGGCACACGCCACGTGGAGCAGCATCGTGTCGAGCGTAAGGCTGGCGCGATGGCGAATCTCCTCGTCGGCTGCGAAGTCGGCGAGCATCTTCACCGCCACTAGGTCGATACCGAGATAGGTGGGCGCCCCATACTCCGCGGCGTTGCGGTGGACGATCTCGTCGAAAGAGCCGAGCAGCCGCTCGCGGGTGGCGGCGCGGATGCCCGCCGAGTCGAGGCCGTCGGCGTCGCGAAGGTCGGGCCAGCATTCGGCGGCGAGCAGGCCGGCCCCGTCGCTCATCAGCCGGAAGTTGAGGGCGCCGTAGCCCCGCCACTCGCGGTGCCCGTAGCGGCAGACGTAGTCCTTGGTGGCGGCGGCGATCCGGGCGGCCGCGTCGGCGGGCAGGTGCGGGGCGGCGTGGGCGAGCAGCCACGCGTGCACGAGCGCGTGCTTGTTGAACGGATCGGGGATCGTGGCAGGGGGCTTCGGAGCAGCGGTGTGGTTGGCCTCCTCGGCGGCGGCGATCCAGCCAGCCACGGCGCGGTCACAGTCGGTGCCCGCGAGCAGCCGAGCGACATACGGCACCATCGCCTCCTTGGCGAAGGCGGGCCGCGTGGGCTCGATCGCGACGCAGCGGGCGCGGAGGTCGGCGGTGCGGGCCGACATGGGCCGGTCGTCCCCGTGGGAACGGTGAGCCGCCATCGCCACCGTGCAGGTGACCACGACGCCGCATACGATACGAAGGCGGCAACTGGATGCCGAATGATTTGCAAGCATCTCGGAAATGGGGGATCGCAATGCGGACTGGTTGGATCCTGGCAACGACCATCGCCGCATTCGCTGCGGCTCCGCCGTGTACCGCCGCCACGATCCTCGTCGAGGCCGAGAGCTTCGCCGACCGCGGCGGCTGGAGCCTCGACACGCAGTTTATCCGTGAGATGGGCTCACCGTATCTGATCGCCCATGGCCTCGGCGCGCCGGTCGCCGATGCGACCACGACCGTCGTCATCCCCGAGGCGGGCCGCTATCGCGTGTTCGTCCGCACCAAAGACTGGGTCGCCCGCTGGCAGGCTCCGGGCACGCCCGGCAGGTTTCAGGTGCTCGTCAATGGCGGGCCGCTCGGCGAAACCTTCGGCACGAAGGCCGCCGCGTGGAGCTGGCACGACGGAGGCACGGTCGACCTCCCCGCCGGTGAAGCCCGCCTCGCTCTCCGCGACCTCACCGGCTTCGACGGCCGCTGCGACTGCATCCTGCTCACCACCGACACCACGCCGCCTCCCGACGACGCCACGATCCTGCCCGACTGGCGGCGGGCGGCCCTCGGCCTGCCCGCGGAGCCCGACGTGAAGGGGCCGTACGACCTGGTCGTGATCGGCGGCGGCTACGCCGGCATGGGAGCCGCGATCTCGGCCGCCCGGATGGGCCTGAAGGTGGCGCTCGTGCAAGACCGCGGCGTGCTCGGTGGCAACGGCTCGAGCGAGGTCCGCGTCTGGGCGATGGGCCTGATCCGCCGCGGGAAGTATCCCCGGATCGGGGAAATCGTGGAGGAGTTCTGCGACCACGCCACGAAGAGCCCCGGAACCTTCGAGGAGTTCGGGGATGTCAAGAAGGAGGCGGTGGTCCGCGCCGAGCCGAACATCGAACTCTTTTTGAATACCCACGCCTTCGCTGTCGCCCGCGACGGAACCCGGATCGCGAGCGTGACAGCCCTCGACACGAAGACGAGCCGCGAACTCCGGTTCACTGCCCGGTTCTTCTGCGACGCCACGGGCCATGCCACGATCGGCCATCTCGCCGGCGCGAAGACCGTCATGGAGCCCAAGGGCCGCATGGGCATGAGCAACATGTGGGCCTGGGCCGACACCGACGCGCCGCAGGCGTTTCCCGAGACCCCCTGGGCGCTGCCGCTCTCGATGGACGACTTCCCCTACCCCCGGGACCACCACGGGCAGTGGTTCTGGGAAAGCGGCTTCGACAAGGATCCGCTCGCCGACGCCGAGGGCATCCGTGACTGGAACCTGCGGGCCGTGTTCGGCGCCTGGAATGCCATGAAGAACGGTGACGGCCGGGCCGACCACGAGAAGGCGGTGCTCACCTGGGTGGCCTACGTCGGCGGCCCGAGGGAGAGCCGCCGGATCCTCGGCGACGTCGTCCTCACGCAGGACGACATCGTGTCGAAGCGCGACTTCCCCGACGGCTGCGTGCCCTCTACCTGGTCGATCGACCTCCACTATCCCAAAGAAGAGTACGCGAAGAAGTTTCCCGACAACCCGTTCATCTCGATCGCCGTGCACGACCGCCGCGTCGATCGCACCTACGGCTATCCGGTGCCCTACCGCTGCTTCTATGCGAAGGACGTCGAGAACCTGTTCATGGCGGGCCGCTGCGTGTCGGTCACGCACGAAGCCCTCGGCACCGTCCGCGTGATGAAGACGTGCGGCATGATGGGGGAGGTGGTGGGCAAGGCGGCGAGCCTGGCCGCACAACACGGCACGACGCCGCGAGGCGTGTATGAGCACCACTGGCCGGAGCTCGACGCGCTGCTCAAGCTTCCTGGCAAGGCCCGCCGGGCGACACCCGACGCCCCGATCGAGATCCCGGCCGACGCACTGCCCGAGGCCGGCAGCCACGGACCTCCCACGGGGCTCGACGCCGCGCAGCTCGCCCGCGAGCGATCCGCCGTGATCCGCGACGATCACGAGGCGGTGCGACAGGGCGAATGGACCCACGGCGAAGGCCTGAAGGGCTACGTGGGCCACGGCTACCACTACGCCAGCCCCGACTCCGCCGCGACCGTAACCTACCGGCTCGCCGCGCCCGCCGCAGGCCGCTACGAGGTGCTCGTCGGCTGGCAGGCCCACGAGAATCGCGGCACGGCCGTTCCCGTGCTCGTCGAGACGGCCGCGGGCCGGTCGAGCGTGCAGTTCGACATGTCGAACCCGCCGCCGCTCCAGGGCGGCTTCGGATCGGCTGGCCGCGTCGAGCTCGGCGCGGGCGACGAGTGCGTGGTCGTGATCGCGACCGACGGTGCTCGTGGGCTCGTGCATGCCGACGCGGTGCTGCTCGCCCCAACGCGATAGCGCCGCGCGGCCTCAGGAAGCCGCAATCGCGTGAGCGATGCGGGCTGCGGCCAAGTCCGGCGTGGTGCCGCCGTACGGCTCACGCCGTTACGCTTCCTGGACGGGCAGCCCCGAGCTGAGTCCCGGCTGCAGCACGGTGCGACGTCGAGCCGGATTACACTGGCGGCATGACGGCGATGCGACGACCCGGGCGTCTCGGTGTATGGGCCGGTCATGTCACACGGCTGGCCGTCGTCGCCGCGATCGCATGGCTCGTGCACGCCGAGCACCGGGGGGCTGTCGCCAGACGGGCCGCGGCCGGCCTCGACGACCTGCCGCTCGAGACCATCCGCGCGGTGCTGCCGGAGGCGACGGCGGTCGGCGGAGAGTCGGTGGCCGTCGCGGGCGGCCGCGAGCTTGTGGATGGAGCTGGGCGGTGCGTGGGCACGGTCTTCCGCACGTCGCCGGACGGCGATGCGGCGATCGGGTTCTCCGGGCCGACCGACCTCCTCGTCGTCTGCGATCGCGCTCTACACGTGGCGGGCGTCGCGGTGCTCGCCAGTGGCGACACCCGCGACCACGTCGCCGCGATCCTCCGGGAACGCTCGTTTCTCGACGGCTTCCGGGGCCGGCCGCTCGGCGACCTCGCGAGCGCTGACGGCGGCCAGGATGCGGTGGCCGGTTCGACCCTCACCTGCCACGCGATCCGCGAGGCGCTCGCCCTCCGGCTCGGCGGCGGGGGCGCCAGCCGCTTCGCCGTGCCGCCGGGGCTCGACGATCTCCGCCGCGTCTTCAGCAGCGCCGCACGGATCGAGACCGATGCCGGCGACCCAGCCGTGATCCGCATGTACGACGCCGCCGACGTCCCGCT
>CAXNJC010000103.1:0-5708 GCA_964202525.1 Pirellulales bacterium | reverse complement strand
CCTCCGCGATCTCCTCCGGACCCACCTCGCGGCGGAGGAGCCGCTTGGCCGGCGTCTTTCCGGCGTCTCGGGCGGCGTCTCGGTCGGAGCCCTCCTGCTCCAACCGCTGCTGCAGGGCCTTCCGCTTCACGTCGAGCTCATAGAGCTTTTGGTACATCTCCTCGCCGACCGGCTGCCCCGCCGCCTGCCGCTCCTTGATCGCGACGCCGGCCTGATCGAACGCATGCTGCACCTCGTCGAGCTGCTTGCGGAGCTCCTGGGAACTCCCCACCCCAAGCTTCTCGGCCTCCCACTGCTGCCGCAGGTCGGCGAGCGTTTTCCGCAGCCCGACCGCCTCCTCCTCGATCTCAACGAGCCGCTCCTTGGCGTGCTCCTCCGTCTCCTCGGCCAGCTGCCGCGCCGCGAGTTCGAGCTGGACGAGCCGCCGCTGCACCTCGTCGATCTCGCTCGGCACGCTCTGCAGCTCCATGGCGATGCGACTGGTCGCCTCGTCCATCAGGTCGATCGCCTTGTCGGGCAGGAAGCGGTCGGCGATGTAGCGGCTCGACAGTTCCGCGGCCGCGACGAGCGCGGAGTCCTTGATCTTGACCCCCTTGTGATGCGCCTCGTAGCGCGGCTTCAGGCCGCGGAGGATGGCGATCGTGTCCTCCACGCTCGGCTCGCCCACCATCACGGGCTGGAACCGGCGCTCCAGGGCCGCGTCCTTCTCGATGTGCTTGCGATACTCGTCGAGCGTGGTGGCGCCGATGCAGCGCAGCTCGCCCCGGGCGAGGGCAGGCTTGAGGAGGTTGGCCGCGTCGGATCCCCCTTCCGCCGCGCCGGCGCCGATCACGGTGTGCAGCTCGTCGATGAACAGCACCACGTTGCCGGCGGCGGCTTCGACCTCGCGAAGGATGGCCTTGAGGCGATCCTCGAACTCCCCGCGGTACTTCGTCCCCGCGATCAGTGCACCGAGATCGAGCGCCACGACCCGTCGTCCCCGGAGGTTGTCCGGGACGTCGGCCTGCACGATCCGCAGCGCGAGCCCCTCCGCGATCGCCGTCTTGCCGACGCCCGGCTCGCCGATCAGCACGGGATTATTCTTCGTCCGTCGGGAGAGCACCTGGATCACGCGGCGGATCTCGGCATCCCGCCCGATGACCGGATCGAGCTTGCCCTGGCCCGCCCGGGCCGTGAGGTCGATGCCGTACTTCTCCAGCGCCTGGAACTTCTCCTCGGGATTCTGATCCGTCACCCGCGTCTGCCCACGCACTGCCTGCAGGCCGGCCAGCAGTTCCTTCTCGCCGATGGCCGCTAACTGCAGCAGATTCCGGGCCTTGGAGGGGACCTTGGCGAGGGCCAGCAGCAGATGGTCGGTCGAGACGAACTCGTCCTTCATCTGGTGCGACTCGGTGGTCGCCGCCTCGAACACCCGGACCAGCTCCTGGTCGGGCTGCGGCTGCGCACCCCCTGAAACCTTGGGCAGGTGAGACACCTCCGCCTCGATGATCCGCTCCAGGTGGCCGCGATCGACGCCGATCTTCTCCAGCAGCGGCCGGACGATCCCCTCACGCTCCGCCACGAGCGCCTGGAGCAGATGCACGGGGCCCACCTGCGGATTGCCCCGTGACGCCGCCAGTTCCACGGCGGCCTGCACGGCCTCCTGCGCCTTGATCGTGAACTTGTCGAATCGGAACGCCATGGGTGCTCCTCACAGACCGCCGGGATCCTCCCTGCCGGGCGCGGGTCACGCGTCCTTCTTCACCTCGAACTCGGCGTCGATCGTGTCGTCCGCCGCGGACTGGCCCGCCGGGGCTTCCGCGCCGCCGCGCTGGGCGGTCGACTCGTAGAGCACCTTCGAGAGGGCGTGCACGGCCTGTTCCAGGGCCCCGTGGGCCGAGTTGATCGCGTCGACGTCCTCCCCCTTGGCCATCTCGCGGGCCTTGGCGACCGCCGCCTCGAGCGGGGCCTTGTCGGAGGCCGAAAGCTTCGCGTCGTTCTCCTTGACCAGCTTCTCGGTCTGGAAGCAGAGCGCCTCGGCCTTGTTGCGGGCCTCCGCAAGACGGAACCGCTGCTTGTCCTCCTCGGCGTGGCTTTCCGCGTCGCGCCGCATCCGCTCGATCTCGGCCTCACTCAGGCCGCTCGACTGCTCGATCCGAACGGTCTGCTCCTTGTTCGACCCGAGATCCTTGGCGCTGACGTTGAGGATGCCGTTGGCGTCGATGTCGAACTTCACCTCGACCTGCGGCGTGCCCCGGGGAGCCGGCGGAATGCCCTCGAGATTGAACTGCCCGAGGAGCCGGTTGTCGCGGGCCATCGGCCGCTCGCCCTGGAACACGCTGACGGTCACCGCCGTCTGGTTGTCGGCTGCCGTGCTGAACGTCTGCTTCCGCTCGGTCGGAATGGTGGTGTTCTTCTCGACGAGCTTCGTGAAGATGCCCCCTTCCGTCTCGATCCCGAGCGACAGCGGCGTGACGTCGAGGAGGAGCACCTCCTGCACGTCGCCGCCGAGCACGCCCCCCTGGATCGCCGCGCCGAGCGCGACGACCTCGTCGGGATTTACGCCCTTGTGGGGCTCCTTCGCAAACAGCTTGCGGACGAGCTCCTGCACCTTGGGAATCCGCGTCGATCCGCCCACGAGGACGACCTCGTCGATTTCCTTTGGATCGAGCTTCGCGTCCTTGAGGGCCTGGAGCACGGGGCCACGGCACCGCTCGACGAGATGGTCGCACATCTGCTCGAACTGCGCCCGGGTGATCGACATTTGCAGGTGCTTCGGCCCGTTGGCGTCGGCGGTGATGAAGGGCAGATTGATGTCGCTGCTCTGGGCGCTCGAGAGCTCCTTCTTGGCCTTCTCGCAGGCCTCCTGGAGCCGCTGCATCGCCATCGGGTCCTTCCGCAGATCGATCCCCTGCTCCCGCTGAAACTGATCGGCGACGTGATTGATGAGCGTCTGGTCGAAGTCATCGCCACCCAGGTGCGTGTCGCCGTTGGTGCTGACGACCTGGAACACGCCGTCCTTCGAGACGTCGAGAACGGACACGTCGAAGGTGCCGCCGCCGAGGTCGAACACGACGATCTTCTCGTCCTTCTTCTTCTCCAGACCGTAGGCCAGCGCGGCGGCCGTCGGCTCGTTGACGATCCGCATGACCTCCAGGCCGGCGATCTGGCCGGCGTCCTTCGTCGCCTGCCGCTGGGCGTCGTTGAAGTAGGCGGGCACCGTGATCACGGCCTTGTTGACCTTGTGGCCGAGGTAGGCCTCGGCGGACTCCTTCAGCGAGCGAAGCACCTTGGCCGAGATCTCCGGCGGGGTGAACTCCTTGTCGCCGGCCCGCACCTTGACGTAGTCCTTGGGGCCGCCGATCACCTCGTACGGCACCATCTTCTCCTCGTTGCCGACCTCGTCGTGCCTGCGGCCCATGAAGCGCTTGATGGAGTAGACGGTGCGCTTGGGGTTCGTGACGGCCTGCCGGCGGGCGATGTCGCCGACGAGCGTCTCGCCCTTGTCGTTGAACGCCACCACGCTCGGCGTGAGCCGGTTGCCCTCCTTGTTCGCGATCACCTTGGGCTCCTTGCCCTCCATCACGGCCACCACCGAATTCGTGGTGCCGAGGTCGATGCCGATGATCTTCTCGCCCTGCTTGGTCGCCATGATGGAAGCTCCCTTTCTGGTGGTCGAAACCGCGGTGCCGGCCGGCGGGTCCGGGGCGGCACCTCGGCCAGTCCCGGTCGCTCGATCGCGTCACTCGAGCGAATGCAAAGCCCGTGCCATGCACCAGGATGCCGGGGTGGCGGGACCGGCGTCCAAGGCCCCGGGGCCGAGGCCCGAAAAACCCTTGTGTTTACGGCCGCCACGGCCACGGTACAGTTATGGTCTTCTGGCGGAGAATCTCGGCCTTCCCCGCTGGCCTGCCATTTTGGCCGCTCCGAGTCCCCGGGCTGCGATGGCGCACTCCCACCCCTCATCAGATGAACCGACCGGCGGTCGCCGGGCATCGCTCACCCAGCTTCGCGGCCGCATCGACGGCATCGACCGCGAGCTCGTCGAGCTGATGAACCGCCGCGCCGAGGTGGCCCGCGAGATCGGCCACCTCAAGCAGGCCACCGGGCAGCAGACCTACGATCCGTCGCGCGAGGAGACGGTCCTCGACCGGGCGGCCAAGGCCAACGCCGGCCCCCTCTCGGACGAGAGCGTGAAGGCGGTGTTTCGCGAGCTGATCTCCGGGTCGCGGGCCATCGAGCAGCACCTCCGCGTGGCTCACCTTGGGCCCGCCTGGACCTACAGCCACCTCGCCGCCCTCCACCGCTTCGGCAGCGCGGTCGACTTCGTGCCCGTCGCGAGCATCTCCGCCGCGTTCGAGGAGGTGCAGGCCGGCCACTCGCACTACGGTGTGGTGCCGCTGGAAAACTCCACCGACGGCCGCATCGCCGACACGCTCGACAACCTCTCTCGGCTGCCGGTGAAGATCTGCGCGGAGGTGCCGCTGCGAATCCACCACACGCTGCTGGCGACGGGCGACCGATCCGCGGTGCAGGAGGTCTACAGCCGCCCGCAGGCGCTCTCCCAGTGCCGCAACTGGCTCGCCCGGCACTTGCCCGCCGCGCGGCTCGTCGAGGTCACCAGCACCGCAGCCGCCGCCGAGATGGCGGCGCGTCGGCCCGAGGCCGCCGCCATCGCCAGCCGCCAGGCGGGCGTGCACTACGGGCTCGCGGTGCTCGCCGAGAACATCGAGGACGTCGCCGGCAACACGACTCGCTTCGCCGTCATCGGGCATGCCGATTCGAGCCGCACCGGCCGCGACAAGACCTCCCTGATGTTCGAGATCGAGCATCGGCCCGGCGGCCTGGCCGACGCCCTGGCGGTACCCAAGCGGCAGAAGCTCAACCTCACCTGGATCGAGTCGTTTCCCATGCCGGGCGAGGTCGGGGGCTACATCTTCTTCGTGGAGCTGGAGGGGCACCGGAGCGATCTCCGCGTTCGCCGGGCGATCGCCGCGCTCGAAAAGCGGTGTACGCGGGTGGTGGTGCTCGGCTCGTACGCCGCCGCGTCTGCAGTCGGCTGATCACGTCCCGTCGAACGGCGCGGCGTTGACCAGCACCTTCAGGAACTCCACAGCCTGCCCCGGCTGGCGGACCAGCCGCGGGCTGGCAGCGGTGACCTCGACGTCTTCGAGCACGACGCCGGTGATCGAGTCGCCCTCGTTGCCGCGGAGTTCACCGAGCGACTTGAAGGATCCGCGCACGCCGCTCACACGCACATCCCGAACCCGCGACGGCTGCGGCGGGTGTCCCTGGAGATCGAAGAACTGCGTCCAGGGCTTGACGTCGAAGATCGCCTGGGCGTCGACGGCTTCGATGTCGGTCACGACGATGCGCTCGTAGAGCTGGGGCGTGTCGGGCCGCAGCTTGAGCCGCACCAGCGGCACGTCGGCGCCGAGGTGGCAGCGGCGCATGACCACGTCGCGGATCACGGTCGCTTCGCTCCCGCAGGTGAGGGCGCCGTGCCCGCTCTCGAACACGCAGTCCTCGATCGTCACCCGTTCGACGGGCGGGCTCGACTCGTCCGCGAGCGCCAGCGGACCCTTCGAGCCCTTGAGGGCGATGCAGTCGTCGCCCACGGAGATCCGGCAGCGGCGGATCGCCACGTCCTGGCAGCTGTCGATGTCGATGCCGTCGGAACTCGGTGCCCGGTCGATGGCGATCTCGTCCCAGGGCTGTGACGCTCCGAC
>CAXNJC010000102.1:0-5718 GCA_964202525.1 Pirellulales bacterium | reverse complement strand
TGGCTGCCCCCGACAGAAAGGTGGCGTTGAGCTGGCTGGGCAGCTCGTTGTTGGAGGAGATGGCGACGTAGTACCGCTGCTGCTGGTTCCGCTGGGACGCGGTGGGCGCCGCGAGCGGGCCGCCCGACGTGAAGCCGCCGGCGTCGGTGGGTGTACCGGCCGGGAGCGTCACCGAGCTGATGAACGGATCGAGCTTTCCCACGGATCCACGCGAGAGGTCGCCGAAGTCGTTGCCCTGGCCGGCCCGGGGCTGGTCGTCGGTGATGTTGGAATCACGCCCCACGTAGATCAGTCGGCCGGTGTCATCGAACACCGAGATCGTGAGGTCTCCGCGGAAGCCGTCGGCGTAGTCGATGTCGAACATCGTGGCGAAGGTCTGGCCCGACGCGTTCACCCCTGCGATTGCCTGGATCTGCTCGTAGTTGAGCGCGAAGGTGTACCAGTCGACGTCGGTCGCGGAGGAGATCCGCCCGGCGATGCTGATCGTGTTGCGGTCGGTTTGCAGTAGGTTGCCGACGTACTGAGCGGCGCCGAAGGTGTCGTTCACGCCGCCGGCATCCTCGCCCGTTTCGCCCGCGAGGAGCGAGTTGCGGGGCAGGCCTTCAACATCGATCCCCGTCGTCGGGTAGCGGATGTCGGCGTAGCGAACGGTCGAGCCCGGCTTCTCGTCGCGCTGCCGAAGGCGGACGCGGAGTTCGTAGCGGCCCGTCGATGCCCCGGCGGTGATGGCCGCGGGATCGGCGAGCGCGGCCTCGTAGTCCGCGGGAGTCGTGGTGGTGTCGTACCGTGGCTGGCTCCGGACGCGGACGAAGTACGACGAGGTGCTGCCGACGGGGCCTGGCAGCACGACCCGCATGCCGGCGTCGCGGGGGTTGAGCGAGTGGTAGTCGCCGCCTTGCAGGGGATCCTTGCCGAGCGGCTGGGCGATCCCGCGGGCCGCGGCCGAGAGCCCGACCGGCGCGTGGCTGTATTGCAACTGGACCGCCGTGGGCAGCGCGGCGGCGTAGGTGATCGTGAGTTCACCGGTGGTCGGATCGAACAGGCCCGTCACGGCCGGCGTCGCCGGCTGGTTCAGCACGGCGCGGAACGTGAGCACGCCTGTGGCATCGGTGGTGAATGTCTGGATGGCGACCGGGTCGGCGCCCGACAGATCCCAGATCACGCCCGCGAGTGACTCGGGAACGGCGCCGGCCTGGTCGAGCGTGTAGACCGCCGTGGCCGCCGTGCCGAGGTCCAGCTGGATCTCGCCGTCCGCCAGGCCCTTCTCCAGTGCCGAGTCGGCGGAGCGGGCCAGCACGTTGCCCGACGCATCGACCAGTTCGATCATCGTGTCGAGTCCCGATGACGTCTTGTCGACGTCGATCCAGACCTCCGAACCGGCCGATCCCATGAACTGGTAGGTATCCACGTCGGAGGGCGTGTCGGGGGAGATGAACCCGTGGACTTCGAAGCCGAGACGCCGATTCGAGTCACCCGACTTCTCCTGCGCGTTGGCGGTCGCGGCCGACCCTGTCGCACCGATGCCGGCCAGCACGCCGAGCGGCTGTGCGTCGAAGACGGTGTCGTTCTTGCCGAGGCCCCCGGTGACCGCCTTCTCCGCCTCAATGGCGATGGCCACGTTGCGATCGTTGGAGTAAGGCATGAACCGGAGGCTGCGCCAGTCGTTGGCGGACGCCGCCGTGACGTTGCCGTCCGTATTCGTGTCCTTGACGATGTTGCCGAGCGGGTCGAGCCCGGCTCCTACCGAGTCGTCCCGGAGCGACGTGAGGATGACCGGATAGCCGGGCTGACCGACAACCTGCACGGTGCCGCCGATCCGGTCGTCGATGTCGAGGCCATACCCCGAGGCCGTGAAGCCGGCGTTGGGTCCGAAGAGCTTCACCACCAGGCTCTCGGTCGGCTTGCTCAGAAGCCGCAGGCCAGTGGCGGTGTGGAAGTTCTTGACAATGATCTCGCTAGTGAGCACGTGCACGATGTCGGTGTCGTCCCACACGCTCTCGACGGTGATCTCCTCGCCGCGGACCGCGAGGCCGGCGGTGGCCCGCCCGTTTGCCGCATACGACATCCGATTGCCGCGGACCAGCGGCCCGACGTTGTCGTCGAACCGCGTGTATCGGTCGATCAGCCCGGTGCTCCGGCCAGCGTCAGGCAGTTCGATGTCGGAGAGGGAGTTGGCGTTGATGCTGATCACGGCGCCCGCGTTCGCCCGGAAATCGTTGCCCACGATGATCGGCTGGGCTCCGCGGACGAAGACCGTCGCCGCGTCGTTGGTGCCGCGGCCGCTACGGCTCGACCCCGCCCTGCCTGCGGCGTTGTTCTCGAGCCGACTGTTCGCCAGCCGCAGCTCGGCCTGATGGGCCTCGATCACGTTGAACGCATCGAAGGTGCCTTCGATCGGTGTGGTGCCGCCGCCGAACGCGAGATAGGCCTGGTCGATGCTCACCTTGGAGCCGGCGTTGGCGACGATCCCACCCCAGTCGCCGACGGTCAGCGTGCCCACGGGGGCCCCGTAGGCGTCGAACTTGTCGGGTAGATTGCCATTCGTATCGAACGTGCCGCCGGCCCCGAAGCGGTTGTCGCCGAGCGTTGTGAAGATCACCCGCTGCCCCGGGGAACCCTCCGCGATCAGCTGCGCCGTGCCGCGCTCGAGCTCAATCCGGGCGCCCTGCAGCTTCACCACCACACCTGGATCGACGGCCAGGCGGCCGCTGGTCCGAGCCACGACGGTGCCCGTGCCATCGGCATCGAGGTAGCCACCGGCACCCCCGTCGATGACCAGATTCTCCTGGAGCACATAGACCACGTCGGTGCTCCGCAGACGGGCAGGCACGCTCAGATGCTCGAGCGGCCGGCCGAAGCCCGTGTCGATCTTGATGAACAGACCGTTGATGGAGTTGTCGGTGAGCCGGTTGCCCCGGAGCTCCGGGCCGATCCTGCCGGGGGAGTCTTCGAAACTGTTGGGCGTGGCCGCGAGTGCGGCGCCGGAACTCATCGTCACGCTGCTGAAGGCGATCGTGGGCCGGGTGCTCTCGAGCTGAATCGGCGCAAACGAGGCAAGCTGCGAGTCGACCATCACTTGGCCACCGCCATACGAGATCGAGGCATGGCAGACCGAGTTGACGAACGCCTTCTTCGAGCCGGCATCGGAATCCTCGCGGAATACGAGGCCGCCCCACTGGCCGCCGGCGGCCTTCGGCCCCACGCCGTCGGAGTCGCCGCCCACGCTGTCGTCGTGGTAAGAGGTGAAGACCACGTTTTCGCCCGGGATGCCCAGAACCTGAAGCGAGGCACCTGCCCGCGACGTGCCGTCGAGCAGCGATGAGCTGCCGACGTCCACGATCGCGGCCCGCAGCTTGAAGATCGCCCCGGCATCGACCATCGCGGTCACGCCCTTGGGCACCACGAACGTGGAGCCGTCGGCAAGCGGCCTGTTCGCGAGCGTCGTGCCGATCAGGTAGGGCGCGTTCTGATCGTTGCCGACGATCCGCACGAGCGTCCTCGACCCGATGGCGTCGAGGGCCGACGTGATGGTCGCATACGGGGCCGCAAGCGAGCCGTTTCCTCCCGCCGCGGCGACCTTGTCGACGAACACGGTGTCGGCGACCGCCGCGGTGCGGAACCAGAAGGAGAAGGTGCCGCCGGGAGCGCTGTCGCGGTCGCCGTCGAGTGGCGTTCCGGAGACGTCAACCACGGTGGTGCCGGCCGCCGACGCCGGCGTGAACCGGAGTCGCACCTCATATTCGCCCTCGGTGCGGCCGCCGTTCCCCGAATCGGGGATCTCGGCGTTGAACGCCGTGTTGCCAACGCCGGAGACGGCGAGGAAGTAGTTACCCCGTTCGAGTGAGAGGCCCACGAAGGAATCCCGCCCAAAGTAGTCGTCGTTCCGCGCGATCAGCGTCCTCACAGTCCTGCCGTTGACCACGTCTTCGCGGTACAGCGAGAGCACGCTGTCGAGCTCGCTGGTGATCTCCTGGCCCGGCCGCGCGATCACGGTTTCGGCGGCGAACGCTCCCGACTCTGGGAGTTCGAAGCGGTAGAGATCGACGTCGCTGCCGCTGGGTGCATAGAGCTGCCGAAGGTGGATGGCGTCGTAGTCGCCGGGAAACACCCCCTCGCCGGGGAGTCCGCTGCCCATGATCGAGGGCAGGTCGTAGGAGTGACCGAGGCCGAGCGCATGGCCGATCTCGTGCATCACGACATGAAAGTAGGAGCCCGCGTACTCGCTCTCGCCCCAGTCGATGGTCGAGTTGAGCACCACGTTATTGCCGCCGCCGAGGCCGGCGACGCCGGTCACGGAGGTGTTCGGATCGAGGGCCCGCAGGTCGCCCGTGGCGATGCAGATGCCGCTCGACGGTGTCTCGACGAACCGCATCCCGGCCACACGGCTGAAGAGTTCGAACACCTCGCGGGCCCGCTGCTTCTGGGCCTCCGTGATGACGTTCTGGAGCGGATTACCCTGGGCATCGACCCCGTAGTCGGACTTGAAGTTGTATTCGATGACCGCGATGCCGCTCGCGGGATCGACCGTGGCGGACGGCAGTCCGTGGGCACCGCTGTCGACGGTCGTGTCGCGATGGCCGGGTTCATCCACCGAGCCGGGCTGGCTCGGCAAGCCGATGCGTCCGAGCGGCGTGGTCACGGTCGGCCGCGTGTCGATGGTCCCGGTCACGGTCGAGAGCGTGGGTGCGGCCGCGCCGCCCGTCGAGCGGCCCAGGACGCCGAGGTTCTGCGCGGTCGCGAAGCTCGAGTTGTCGTCGCCGTCCTCCGGCTGGGGGTCGAGCGCCTCGACCTGGCGTCCGCCTACCTCGAGGCGATACAGCTTCCCGTCGGGGAGGTCGGCGGCGAACAGCAGCCGTGCGCGACCGCTGGCTGCATCGAAGGTCACGAGGCTTGGAGCGAACGAGGTGCCCGTGTCGTCACCGGCGTCATCGACCTCGATCACACGGTAGACGGCGGTGTTCGTGACTGCCGCCAGTTGTAGCGACTCGTCGGTGTTGAAGTACACGTCGATCGAATCACGCGACTGGGACAGCGCACCGGCGACGCGCGCCACCGGCTGGGGAACGACGGCCGTCACGAACGAACCCAGTTGGAGACGCAGGTCGATCGTCGCCGCGTTCACGCCGCCGCGGTTGCCGGACCGGAGTCCCGCTCCGACGATGATCTGGTAGCTGTCGTCCGGCAGCGTGTCCTTGAACCGGATCACGATCTGGTTCTGGTTCGGGGCGTCGTCAATGAGGATGGTCCCGAACTCGATCGGCACGTCGGTGGCGGAACCATCCGGTCCGAAGGCGTCTCCGCCGCTGCCGCTCCTCCGCATCGAGATCGAACCGAGCGAGGCGGCGCTGCCGTCGATCACCACGCCCGGGCTAAATCGCAAGGTGATTTGTTGGGGTGACTCGACGAGCGTCGGTGTCGCGGCGTCATCACCCGAAACGTAAAACGGCGTGAGGCTCTCGGCGTAGGCCGACACGAGGTCGAACGCCATCACGCGACGGTGTTCGAGCCGCTCGAGTTGCTGAACTGACCGTAGCCGCTGAGAGCGGGCCGCATCGCGCCGCCGGTGAGCCGGAGTCCGGCCGCGGGCCTCGTGGAGCGAACTGCGGGCGATGCCCAGACGGCGAAACGAGAACAGACTCATGGATACTCAAGTCCTTTCGGATACCCCTGCCACCGCGGTAGCCACCCCTCGCGGCCCTAAAACCCGGCGAACCTACC
>CAXNJC010000101.1:0-5731 GCA_964202525.1 Pirellulales bacterium | reverse complement strand
CACGGCGGAGGAGCGGCGGCTTTGGGCGACCTGCCCGGATGCCGGCGCCGCGCCCGCCAACGACTGGCTGCCCGTGGCCGCCACCCGGGTTCGGCTGGGCAAGCCGGCCACCGACCGCACCTACGGCTGGGACAACGAGTATGGCGTCGAGGAGGTCGATCTCCCCGCCTTCCGCGCCGGCAAGCGGCTCGTGTCGAACGCTGAGTTCCTGGAGTTCGTCGCCGACGGCGGCTACCGCGACGAGTCGTGGTGGACCGACGAGGGACGCGGCTGGCTGAAGTACACGCGGGCCGAGCATCCGAAGTTCTGGGTGCGGCGCGACGGCGGGCTTTGGCAGCGAAACCTGCTCGACGAGATCCCGCTGCCGCCCAACTGGCCCGTGGAGGTCAACTGCCTCGAGGCGCAGGCCTTCTGCACGTGGCTGGCGGCGAAGACCGGTGAGAACGTGCTGCTCCCCACCGAGGCGCACTGGCAGGCGCTGCGGGCGATGGTCCCGGGCGACCAGCCCACGTGGGAGCGGGCGCCGGGCAACATCAATCTGGAGCGGTTCGCATCGAGCTGCCCGGTCGACGCGTGCCCGCAGGGCGAGTTTTACGACATCGTGGGCAACGTGTGGCAATGGACGCGGACGCCGATCATGCCCTTCAAGGGCTTCGAGGTGCATCCCCTTTACGACGACTTCTCGGTACCCACGTTCGACGGCCGGCACAATCTCATCAAGGGCGGGTCCTGGATCTCGACGGGCAACGAGGCCCTTGCGAGCGCCCGGTATGCGTTCCGGCGGCACTTCTTCCAGCACGCCGGGTTCCGCACCGTGATCGAGGAGCCGGGCAACGAGGCGGTGACGGAGGGCTCGCGTCTCTACGAGACCGATCAACTCGTGACCCAATACCTCGACTTCCACTACTACGACGCCGCCGGCGCGGCCGACCCGCTCGGGGTCCGCAACTTTCCCCAAGCCTGTGTCGAGGCGACGATGCGGCACGTGCCCGCCGACCGTCGCGACCGCTGTCTCGACATCGGCTGTTCCGTCGGGCGATCGGCCTTCGAGTTCGCCCGCTTCTTCGGCCACGTCGACGCCATCGACTTTTCGGCCCGGTTCATCCAGTCGGGCGTCAGGCTGCAGCAGGGTGACGAGGTGCTCTACGAGGTCCCGACCGAGGGTGAACTGACGACGAATCGCGCGGTGTCGCTCGAACGGATCGGGCTGTCCGACGCGGCATCGAAGGTGCTGTTCATGCAGGGCGATGCCTGCAACCTCAAGGAGATCTTCACCGACTACGATCTGGTATTTGCCGGAAACCTCATCGACCGGCTCTACGACCCGGCCCTGTTTCTCGAGGGGATCGCCGCCCGCATCCGTCCCGGTGGACTGCTCGTGATCACGTCGCCCTACACGTGGCTCGAGGAGTACACGCCCAAGGCGAAATGGATCGGCGGCCGCCGCGAGGCCGGCGAGCCGCTGCCCACGGCCGCGGGGCTCGCGCGGGCGCTGGCGCCGGCGTTCACGCCGGTGGCCACGTGCGACGTGCCCTTCGTGATCCGAGAGACGGCCCGGAAGCACCAGCACACGATCGCCCAGATGACGGTCTGGCGGCGTCGCTGAGCCGTGCTGGTAGGATGCGGGGGGGATTCCACCCACCCGTACCGCGTTGTGCCCAGCGACCATGCGTCCTCCCGTGCCACCTCCGGTTCCGCCTGCGGTGCCGCCCCCTCCCGATGGCGGCGCGACACGCGGCACCTCTGACGGCCTTCCGGTGGTCGTGCGGCAGCCGTCGCGTCCGCGGCGGAGCGGCCACGGGCCGCTCGTGGCCGTGGTCCTCCTGCTCGCTGCCACGGCGCTGGCCATCGCGGCCGTCGTCGCCTGGCCGACGAATCGCGGTCGACGAGAGGAACGGGTGGCGGCCCGGATGCCCAAGCCGGTCGCGATGCCCGCGCCGGTCGCCCCGCCAGAGCCTGTGCTGCCTGAGCAACCCGCCCCGGCGTCCTCAGCCGCCGCTGCACCGAGTCGCACGCCGGATCCCATGCAGGAGGCGGAGGTGGTCGGTGCGGAGCCGCCCCGGGCCGAGGATCCGGCCGCCCCCGAGGCTGAGGCCGATCGGGAGCGTGTCGAACGCGGCCGGCTTGCCACCGCCGCGGTGGAGCGAGCGCTCGGAGCGACGCTGGCCGCACTCCGCAGCGGCGATCTCCCGGCCGCGCGGCAGTCGGCCAACGCCGCGGACTCCGCTGTCGGCGACGACACCGCGCTTCGCGACCGCACGGCCCGCTGGCGGCTGCTGGTCGACTACGCGGCGGAGCTTGAGAACCACCGCCAGCAGGCGGACGCGTCGGCGGCCAAGGGGCGGGAGTACGAGATCGACGGCCACATCATCGGGATCGTCGAACTCACCCCCGAGACCTTCGCTTACAAGACCGCCGGGAGGACCACGCGTGGGCCTCGCAGCGCGCTGCCGCGAGCGATCGAGCGGGCGATCCTCGCCGACTGGTTCGCCGGCGACGGACGTGCCGCCAACCACATCTTTCTGGGAATCGACCGGCTGCTCGAACCGCGTCCCGACCTGGCCGCAGTCCGCGGCGAGTGGGACACCGCCCTTCGCGGCGAGCCGGCGACGGCGCCGCTGATGCCGCTCCTCGACGATCCGCTGGTCGTCGACCAGGCCCGTCAGTAGGCGTCCTGGAGCAGCGGCTCGAGCACCGCGGGCGGCAGATCGACCGGGTTGCCCCGCATGCTCGCCCCGCCTGAGTTGGCGGCGAGCCACGTGATGCGGTCGCGGGCGAGGCCGACCTCGGCGAGCCGCTTGGGGCCGCCCGCCAGTTCGGTCAGTCGGTGCATCCGCTCCACGAAGGCGTCGGCGGCCGCGTCGGGATCGGCATCTGCCCCGGCGTCGATCGCCCGCTCGAGGGCCGCGAAGCGGTCGCGGCAGGCGGGCCGGTTCACGCGGACCGCGATCGGAAGCATCAGGCCGCACGCGGCCCCGTGCGGCGTGCCGCACTCCACGCCGAGCGCCGCGGCCACGCCGTGCGCCATCCCCAGCCCCGAGTTGGTCAGGGCCATGCCCGACAGCAGCGCGGCATAGGACATCGCTGCGCGGGCCTCGAGATCGCCACCGTCGGCAAGCACCCGCGGCAGGGCCGCGACGGCCCGCGGCAGGCCATCGAGCACGAGGGCGCTCGGCAGCGGCGCGGCGAACCGGCACACGAAGGCCTCGACGAGCTGCGTGATCGCGTCGAGCCCCGCGGCGGCCGTCACGTGCCGCGGGCACGAGGCCGTGAGCGTGGGATCGACGATCGCCGCCCGCGGCACCATCAGCGGGCTCCGCATGCTCTTCTTGATCCGCCTCTCGGGGCACGACACGACCGCGTTGCGGGTCGCCTCGGCGCCGGTGCCCGCGGTCGTCGGCACCGCAACCACCGGCAGCGGTGCGAGCCTGATCGGTACGCCGCGGCCCACCCCCTCGAGGCGATCCAACACCGCCTGCTCGGCGTCGCGGTCGTCGGGACCGAGATTGGTGCTCAGGGCGGCCACCGCCTTGGCCAGGTCGATCGCGGATCCGCCGCCGATCGCCACCACCACCGGCCGCGACCGGCCGCGGGCCGGCAGTGCGGACACGACCGCCGCGACGTCCGCCACGGTGGGCTCACGGGACGCGCCGCCCACCCACGACGCCGCAACGCCGGCGGCCGCGAGAATCGATTCGACTGCGGCCCTGCCGCCGCACGCCGCGAGCCCCGCTCCGCTCGCGACGATCCAGGCCTCGTCCCCGAAGCGGGCCGTCACGTCGCCGAGGTCGGTGAGCCGGCCGGGGCCGAACGCGATGGTTGCGGGCGCCACGAAGTCGAACGGCGGTGGCCCCGGCATGGCGAGCGGCATGGCGACCTGTCGAAAAAGGAGGTACGGGCATGGACCGCGGCCCGCTGCGAGCCTAGGCTGGCCACCGCCGATTTGTCGTGCCCCGCCCCTCATTCCGCAACCCGCGCTCCCGATGCTCGATCCGCTGCCGATTCCGACGCCCGCCGGCCCGCTCGTGGGGGCGATCCGGCCGCCGGGATCGAAGAGCATCACCAACCGGGCGCTGGTGTGCGCGGCCCTGGCCCGGGGAACCAGCCGGCTGACCGGGGTGCTCGACAGTCAGGACACCCGAGTCATGGCGGCCGCCCTGGGGCGACTTGGCTGCCAGGCCGAGGTGGACTGGTCGGCGGGCACGGCCGTCGTGAAGGGCACGGACGGGAGAATTCCGGCCGCCAGCGCGACGCTCGACTGCGCCGCGAGCGGCACGACGATGCGGTTTCTCGCCGCCGTCTGCGGACTCGGGCACGGCACCTTCCGGCTGGATGGCACCGAGCGGATGCGGCAGCGGCCGATCGGCGACCTGCTCGCCGCCCTCCGTGATCTCGGCGTGGACGCCGTCGCCGAGAGCCCCGGCGACTGCCCGCCCGTCAGCATCCGAGCCGCTGGCCTCGCGGGCGGCGACGTGGCCGTGCGGGGCGACACCTCGAGCCAGTTCGCCAGTGGGCTCGCGATGGCGGCCGCGTGCGCCGCGAGCGGCCTGCGGCTGCGATTCGAGGGGCGGCTGGTCTCCCTGCCGTACCTGGAGATGACCCGCCGCGTGATGGCGTCGTTCGGCGGCCGCTGCCATGTCGTCGACGAGACGACGTGGTCGATCGACCCGTCCGGCTACACGGCCACCGACTATGCGATCGAACCCGACGCGTCGGCCGCGAGCTACTTCGTCGCCGCCGCCGCGATCACGGGAGGATCTGCCACGATCGAGGGCCTGTCGCGGCGCAGCATGCAGGGCGACGTGGGGCTGTGCGACGCGCTCGAGCGGATGGGATGCCGCGTGGCGTGGCAGGAGACCGCGGGTGCGGTGGAGAGCGACGCGGTGACGGTGTCAGGGCGGGCGGCACGCGGCATCGACGTCGACATGAATGCGATCAGCGACACCGTGCCGACGCTGGCCGTCGTCGCGTTGTTCGCGGATTCCGAGACGACCATTCGCAACGTCGCCCACATCCGCGACAAGGAGACCGACCGGATCGGCGACCTCGTTCGCGAACTCCGCCGGCTCGGGGCCGACGTCACCGAGCACGCCGACGGTCTTACCATCCGCCCGGCCCGGCTCAGCGGCATTGGCGTGCAGACCTACGATGATCACCGCATGGCCATGAGCCTCGCGCTGGCGGGCTTGCGGGTGCCCGGCGTGGAGATCCACGATCCGGGCTGCGTCGGCAAGACGTTCCCCGGCTACTGGACCAGCCTGGGGCGGTTCGCCGGTTTCCCGCCGGGGTGGCAGGACGCGCCCTAACCCGACGTCACCCCGTCAGCGGGTTCGATTCGGCTTGGGCCAGCACCTCGTCGGCGCGAGCGAGCAGTTCGTCGGCCCGGGCGGTCACGACCTCGCCCTGGCCGGGCAGCAACGACGAATCCATCGCCACGAACCCGCCACCGCAGTGCTGGCAGTAGACCTTGGCACCGAGCAGCGCGACGTCGATCTCCAGCCGCCGCCCGCAGACCGGGCAGCCCTGGTGGAAAAAGACGCTGGAGTGGGATTCGCGGCGACGGGACATGGGCTGCGGACGAACGTTCCGGAAAAGACCTGAGTTGCTCCCCTGACACGTCGCATTTTACGCCTCCAATCCCCCCGCGGCAATCGCAGCCGGCACCAGGCGTCCACGGGCTCGTTCCGCACCCGTGCCCGGGGCACTAGACTCAGGGAAGTCGGGCGTCGCA
>CAXNJC010000100.1:0-5754 GCA_964202525.1 Pirellulales bacterium | reverse complement strand
CGAGCGGCTCGGGCAGGGCCGCCGGGGGCGGTGGCGGCGCGGTGGCGGCGGGCTCGAGGCGGCAGGGCATGCCGGCATTATGGCCGGCTGGCCGGCCGCTTGGAGGCAAGGCCGCGGATCGTGCGGAACTGGGCCGGCGTGACGGGCTGGACCGAGAGCCGGCTGCCGCGGCGCAGCAGCTCCATGCCGGCGAGGGCCTTCACGCCCCGCAGCTCCTCGAGGGGAATCTCGCGGGCAAACACCTCCACGAGCGCGACGTCGACCATGGACCAGATGGGGTTCTCGGGCGACGCCTTCGGGTCGTGGTAGTCGCTCCGCGGATCCCAGGCGGTCGGGTCGGGATAGGCCTCGCGGACCACCTCCACGATGCCGGCCACGGCCGAGGGCTCCGCATTGGAGTGGTAGTAGAGGGCGAGGTCGCCCTGCTTCATCGCCCGGAGGAAGTTGCGGGCCTGGTAGTTGCGGACGCCCTCCCAGTGGGTCGTCCGCTTCTTCGCCTTCGCGAGGTCGTGGATCGAGAACACGTCGGGCTCGCTCTTGATCAGCCAGTGGTTCATGGCAGGGCGGCGAACAGCTTGCGGCGGCTCGCGGTCGGGGACGACGTGGTTTCGGAGAGCGTGGCGAAGGCGGCCGCCAGCACCGAGGGCGAAGCGGCGGCGGGATCGACGGCCAGCGCCGCCGGCCCGGCCAGGTAGCCGCCGGCATCATAGAGATTCGCCGCCAGCATGGCGCCCACGTCGAGCACGTCGTAGACGCCGTCGTAGTTGAAGTCGCCGGCCGACCAGCCGCGGGAGACGGCCTCGTTGAACGGGCTCTCGCCGAACAGCAGGGAGATGTCGAGGATGTCGACTTCGCCGTCGAGGTTCACGTCGCCCGCCGCCGCGAAGGCGACGGTCGTGGCGCCGTCGCCGCCGGTGACGGCGCCGAGGCCGAGCCCGGACTCGGGGGCGGCGAACCGGGTGGTGAGCCCGGTGCCGGTCCAGTCGCCGTCGCCGATGCCGGCTCGCAGCAGCGCCTGCACCTCGGCCGTCGTGCTGCCGCCGGCCGCGAGCACGAGGCGACCCCGGCCGAGGTCGACCCGGCCGCCGGGCTCGACGACGAGCGCCGCGAGCGGCACCGTGGCGGTGCCCACATCGAGCATCACCGTGGCGCCGGCCTGCACCCGGAGCCCGCCGGGCCCGAGGGCCCCGACGTGTCGGATCGCGAGCGTGCCCGCGGCCGCCACGGTGCCGCCGGTGTGGGTGTTGGCCTTGTCGAGCACGAGCGTGCCCGCCCCCTGCTTCACGATCGTCACGTGGCCCGACCGTTGCCCGTCCGTCGCTGTCTGCCCGGCGGCCACACTCACCGGCACGTCGCGGGTGGCGAGCGTCCGCACGTCCGCCGTCGAGAGCGCCCGGGTGAAAATCCGGAAGTCGTCGATCGCGCCCAGGAGCGCAGGATCGGCCGCATACTGCGAGTCGCCGATCCAGTTGTTGGTGGTAAAGCCGAGGCTCGCCGGGCTGAGCGTGAGGGAGGCGTTCGTGCCGGCCACCTGGCCGTCGACGTAGAGCGTGCCCACGCCCCCGGCGATCGTCACGGCCAGATGCGTCCAGACGCCGGCCGCCAGCGCCGCCGCCCCGTCGATCCGCTGCTCCGCGGCACCGCCGCCGGTGGTGATCGCGAACCGCGGCGTGCCTGAGGCCGACCGCGGCGTGAGAAACATGTGCACGCTCGTGCCGGTGCCGAAGTCGAAGATCCGGGAGAACGAAGCGAGGCTGTCGAGCCGCACCCAGGTGGCGATCGTGACGGAGGTGGCGGCGCCGACGATGCCCCGAGGCAGTTCCACGCGGCCGCCGGAGAGCGTGATCGCGTTGCCGACGGCTCCCGCCGCGAAGGAGAATCCGCCCGTCGCCGTGGCCACGCGGCCGCCCCCGGCAGCATCGGCGAGGGTGGCGCCCGACGTCTCGTCGAAGCGGTACCAGGCGTCGTCGATGCCGCCGACGGGGCGGATCTCGCCCGAAGGAAGCTGGCGTGCGGCCACGCCGTTGAAGCTGATCTGGGCGAGCTGTGCGGGCGTCAGCGCCGCCGACGTGCCGATCACGAGGTTGTCGAGCCCGGATGTCCAGTTGGTGATCGTGAGCGTCCGGCCCGCGGCGAACGTGCCGAGGCCGCTGAAGACCAGGGCGCTCGAGCCTGTGCCGAAGTCGATCGTGGAGTTGGCCGAGAGGCTCAGGGCCCCGACGGTGTCGGAGAAGCCGCCGGTCGAGAAGGTGCCGCCGCCGAGCGTGAGCGAGGCGGTGTCGGCGAGCCGGTTGGCGGCGCCGAGGGCCAGCGTGCCGGCGTTGACCGCGTGGTCGCCGGTGGACGTGTTCGCGCCCCCGAGCGTCCAGGTGCCGGCGCCGGCCTTGACGATCGCCACCGTACCGGAGCCGTTGGAGATCACGCCGCCCACGGTGCCGTTGCCCGCCCCCTGGAGCGTGACCACGCGGGTGCCGGTCGCAGCCGACGTGATCCCGCCGAGGGTGAGCGATCCGGCGTCGGACTGGATGATCGCGGCGGAGCCGCCCACGGTGAGCGACACGGTGCCGGCGAGCGTGTTGGTGCCGCTGATGTTCTGGATGGCGACGCTGGTGTTGTTGCGGAGCGGCAGGGAGATCGCGTTGTGCAGCGTGACGTTGTTGGCGAGCTCCACCCGGGCCGTGGTGGCGTTGCCGCCCGGGCCGATGAGCACCCCGCCCGTTCCCAGCGCGTTCGACGCGGTCGCCCGCACCACGCCCGGCCCCGTGTTCGTGCCGATCGTCGCGCCGCCGCCGAAGGAGTTGGTCGTGGGCAGCGTGAGGCGGCCCGCCGACCGCTTGACGAGCGATCCCGTTCCCGAGATCGCGCCGTCGAGGACGAGGTCGCTCGACCGGTCGACGACGAGCGTGCTGTTGTTCACGATGGCACCTGCGAGGCTGCCCGTGGTGCCGCCGGTCCCGACCTGAAGCGTGCCCGCGGCGATCGTGGTGCCGCCGGTGTGGGTGGCGGCGCCCGTGACGGTGAGCGTGCCGCTCCCCGACTTCACCAGGGCCGCCCCGCCGCTCGTGGCCGACGACACGGTGAGGCCGGCGGCCAGATCCCACGTCTGATTCGCGGCGAGCACCATCCCGCCGCTCGTACTGATCGTGCTCGCGCCTCCGCCGGGCGTGATCGTGAAGCCGTCGGCCCCGAGCGTCAGGCTGTGGGATCCCCCCAGGGTCACGCCCGTCGAGGAGGTCACGCGAATGCCCCGCGCCGTGGCGTTGGCCCCGAGCGTGATCGTGGGCAGGTTGCCGGCCGTCGTCGCCGCGAACACCACGTCGGACGTGGCCGTGGGCAGCCCGCCGGCATCGACGCCGCCCGCCTGGTCGCTCGACCAGTTGGTGCTGCCGGCACTCGCCTGGGCCCAGACGTTGTTGACATCGCCCCGCCAGTAGAGCGACGCGAGGGGTACGACCAGCGTGGCGAACGACAGCGCACCCTTCGAGTCGGTGGCGGCGACGACGAACTCCTGCGGCCCCTGGTCGGCGGCCGTCGCCGTGCCGGAGAGCGCGCCGTTGGCGGCCACCGACAGCCAGGCGGGGCCGTTGACCTTGGAGTAGGTGAGCGTGTCGCCGGCATCCGCGTCGGTCGCCCGGCCGGCGAGCGTGCCCGACAGCGGCGTGCCGCGGCCGAGCGCGGGGACGGTGATCGTGGCGGCGTCGAACTGCGGCGGCGTGTTGGTCATCAGGCCGGCGACCTGCGTGGCCGTGAGCGCCGTGTCGGTGATGAGCACGCCGTCGAGCCGGCCGGCGAACAGCGGGTCGGCCGCGAACTGCGACCGGCCCAAGTAGTTGCGGGCCGGGGTGATCGCGGCGGGCGTGATGGTGATGGAGGTGTTCGAGGCCGCCAGCGCCCCGTTGACGTACAGCCGGGCCGCGCCTGCGCCGAGCGTGACGGCCACGTGGGTCCACTGGCCGATCGGCGGCGGGTCGGTCTCGACGATCTGCTCGGCGCCGCCGTTCCGGATCGCGAACCGCATGCGGGAGCCGTTCGACGGCGTCAGGAACAGGTACGACGACGTGCCGTCGCCGAAGTCGAAGATCCGCTGCCAGTTGCCGCCGCCGTCGCGATAGACCCAGGCGGCGAACGTGAAGGCGGCGCCGCTGGCGACGTTGGCCGGCAGGGAGACGAACGTGCTCGTGCCGTCGAACTGGAGCGCCTGACCCTGCTGGCCGGCCACGTAGGCCGGGCCGCCGACCACCTGGCCGTTGTTGCCGAAGCCGCTGGTGTCGCGGGCCGTGCCGTCGAGCGGCAACTGGGCGACGCCGCGGGCGGCCGAGTTCGCGCGGATCGACGGCTCCTGCACGTAGCCGATGGGCGAGGCGTTGTTTTTGTAGACGAGACCCGCCGGGGTGAGCGCGCCCGACGAGTCGACCATCTGGCGGACGGCCTCGACGGCGCTGTAGATCGAGTAGCGTTCGATCCACGGCGTGGTGTCGAACGAGTTGGTGATGCTCGCGACCCAGTCGGCGTTTTGCTGGAGCGTCGGATCCGGGGCGGACGTCCAGTTGGCCCCGTTGTTGAACTCGGTCAACCAGATCGGCAGCTGGTAGCGGTCGTAGATGTCCTTGAGCCACGCGGTGAGCGAACTCGCCGAATGCCCGGCTTGGTAGTTGTGGATGGCGATGAAGTCGACCCGTAGGTTGGCGGCGATCGCCTTGTCCATGAACTCGTAGAGCCAGGCCTTGCCACCGTCGGTGACCGCCGGCGAGCCGATGCGATGGCCCGTGGCGAGCAGGCTCGGCCAGGCGGCGATGGCCGCGTCGACCGAGCCGTTGCCGAGCGACGTGTAGGCGTCCTCGACCGGATTGTTCGGCTCGTTGAAACCGAGCAGGTGGGTGACGTTCTGCTTCGTCGTCGGCAGGGCCGGCCAGTAGGCCTGCTGCTTGATGGGGACGTATTCCCAGTCGAGCGTCGACTCGAGGTTGTTGTTCCAGTTGTAGCGCCAGGCCGCGTCGAGCACGTCGGCTGAGAGGTCGCTGGCCCCCTTCTTCGCCACCCACCGCCAGGGGAGCACGCGGATGAACTGGGCCTTGTTGTCGAGCGCCGCCGGCAGGATCGCGATGTCGAGGTCGTGATCCTGGGCCACGTAGACCTTGCTCGTGCCTGTGCCGTCGGCGTTTGTCGCGAGCGTGGCCATGTAGCCCCGCTTGAGCGTGAACGAGCTGAGGTCGCCCCTCATCGCGCCCAGCGTGGCGTCGGTGGTGTGGTAGGTGTACAGGGCGAACGACCGCGAGCTGCCCGTGAAGTTGGGGCCGGTGAAGCCCTGCAGCGGCTGGAACGACGGGCCGTGGGGGATGACGACGGTGCCGACGCCGTACTGCGCCACGCGGACGTTTGAGCCCGACACCGCGGCCGAGCCGTTGACGAACACCTGCCCGAGCAGCGTGGAACTCACCACCGACGGCTTGATGGCCGGCAGGAACAGCCAGGCGTCGGCCGAGTTGAGGTGGATCACGCTGCCGGCTAGCGGCGTGCCGGCGCCCGTCACGACGAGCTCGGAGCGGCCGGTCATCGTCACGGTGGATGCGGGCAGCGTGGCGACGGTCCTGGTCTGGTCGTGCAGGGCGAGCACGGCGGCGCTCACGGCGGACGGTACGTCGTCGAGGGTTCCGCCGGGCGCGAGCGTGAGGCCGGGCGTGTCGGCGAGCATCCGGCGGCCTTCGAGCGGCTCGCAGGCGAGCGGCTGGCCGCGGCCCCCCGGTCGGCGACGCC
>CAXNJC010000099.1:0-5800 GCA_964202525.1 Pirellulales bacterium | reverse complement strand
TCGACCTCGGGGCTGGTCGGATCGACATCGCGGCGGGAGGCATCACGGCCGCGGCCCTCGAGGCGGACGTGCTGGCGGGCCGCGGCGCGGGGCTCTGGACCGGCACGAGCGGCATCACGTCGGCCGCGGTGGCGGCCGCGGGCGCGGGCCGCGCGGTCGGCTGGTATGCCGCGGGGGACGGCACGATGCGCGTGGGCTTCGCGGCCGCCGGCGACACCGATCTCGACGGCGTGGTCGACATCCTCGATGCGGCCGCCTTCGTGGCCGGCGGCCGGTTCGATACCGGGCTCGCCGCGAACTGGCAGGACGGCGACTTCACCTACGACGGCGTGCTCGACATCCTCGACGTGACCGATTTCCTCGGTCCGGGGCTCTACGACGCCGGCGGCTATCTGCCCGCGGCGGCGGCCGGCGTGGTCGCCGTTCCCGAGCCAGCCGAGCCATGCGGTTGGCTGGCGGCCGCCATGACGACGCGATTCGCATTCCGAAAGCGTCGCCGTGTGGCCGCTCCGGCCTCCCAGGCAGCCGGAACCGCGTGAGCGGTCCGGCGGCTCAGCAGGCACCGAGCCGCGCGGCGATCTCGTCGAACTGCCGGGCGTGCCGGGCGTGCGACGTGTGCAGGTGCTCGCCCTGCGAGATGAAGCGGATGCGGTCGTTTCGCTCGAGGCCGCGGTTCCGCAGGATGCGCTCGAAGGGCAGCCTGGATTGGGCGTAGACGACGAGCAGCTTGTGCTCGTCGAGTTGTACCTCGACCGAGAGTTCCGGGTGCATGACGGCGATCGACGTGCAGCCGTCGTTGAGGAGCAGGTCCTCGAACTCCCAGAGCATGCTCTCGAGGATCAGCCGCTCGACCCCCTCGCGGGTGAACTCGCGGCGCTCCCCGGCCGCCTCGTGGGACGACTCGAGAACGACATCGCAGGTGTCGCCAAGCGGTTCCAGGAGTTCGAGGAACGTCGCGAACAGGTCCTCGCTCGAGACGGCGGCGAGCACCGCCGGCATTCTCGTGCCGGTCCGCGGGTCGACGTAGGCGTCGTGGCGGAACCCGGCCTGCGGGACGACGTCGAGCTGCCACCCCGGGCGGACGGCCTCGGTGAGCGTGAACCGGCCATACCGGGCGCGGGCCAGGTGGGCCTCCATGGCGGCGCGGTCGGGTGCCGTCGCGATTTCCGGGGCGGGAACGGCGCGGAGGGCCGGGGAGAGCGTCGCGGTGGCGTGGTCGTCGAGGGGTCGCATGATGGAACCGGAGGTGACGGGTGGGCCCCCGGCGAGCGCCGGTTTCGAAGGGCACCACAAACCTAGAACACGGTTTCGCGCCGTGCGTGCCCCCGGGAAACCAGCCCCGGGCGGGCTAATCGTTGCCGTTCCGGAGGCCGGGGCCCCATAATCCGCGGTTTTTCCACAGCGCAGCCACGGACAGGGAGGCCTCATGGACGGGAAAATCGTCGCCACCGGAATCACCTTCGACGACGTACTCCTCGTGCCCCGGTATTCGGCCGTGGTTCCGTCGGAGGTCGACACGAGCACCCGCGTCACCCGCGGCATCCAGCTCAAGATTCCGATCGTCTCCTCGCCGATGGACACGGTCACCGAGAGCGAGATGGCGATCGCCCTCGCCCAGGAGGGCGGCCTGGGGGTGATCCACAAGAATCTCTCCATCGAGCGGCAGGCCGAGGAGGTCGACAAGGTCAAGCGGAGCGCCAACGGGATCATCATGGACCCCGTCACGCTCCCGCCGTCGGCCACCGTGGCCCGGGCGCGGGAGGTGATGGATCAGCAGAACATCTCGGGCGTGCCGATCACGGCCGACGGCCGGCGGCTCGTGGGCATCATCACCCGCCGCGATCTCCGCTTCCTGGAAAGTGGCGAGACGCCGATCTCGGAGATCATGACGAAGTCGGGGCTCGTGACCGCCACCGGTACGGTGTCGCTTGACGACGCCGAGACGATCCTGATGGCCAACAAGGTCGAGAAGCTCCTGCTCGTCGACGCCCAGGGGCTGCTCACGGGCCTGATCACGATCAAGGACATCGACATGATGAAGCGCTTCCCCAACGCCTGCAAAGACCGGCAGGGCCGGCTGCGGGTGGGGGCGGCCATCGGGGTGTTCGATCACGACCGTGCGGCGGCCATGATCGCCAAGGGAGTCGACATGCTGGTGGTCGACAGCGCCCACGGCCACTCCGCCAACGTCCTGGAGACAGTCTCGGCAATCAAGAAACGCTGGGAGATCGAGGTGGTTGCGGGGAACGTGGCAACCCGGGAAGGCTGTCGCGATCTCATCAAGGCTGGCGCAGATGGAGTCAAAGTCGGGATCGGTCCCGGGTCGATCTGTACCACGCGGGTCATCTCCGGTGTGGGCGTCCCCCAGATCACGGCGGTCTGGGAGGCCTCGCAGGAGGCGGCCAGCGCCGGCGTGCCGGTCATCGCCGACGGAGGCATTCGCTACTCGGGAGACATCACCAAGGCGATCGCCGCGGGAGCCAACTGCTGCATGATCGGCGGGCTCCTCGCGGGCACCGCGGAAAGTCCGGGGCAGACCGTCCTCTACCAGGGGCGGACGTTCAAGGCCTACCGCGGCATGGGATCGCTCGGGGCGATGGTCCAGGGGTCGAGCGAGCGCTACCGTCAGAAGGTGACCGGCCGCGGCAGCGACAAGCTCGTGCCGGAGGGAGTCGAGGGTCGGGTGCCTTTCAAGGGGCCCATGAGCGTGTTCGTCTACCAGCTCGTCGGCGGCCTCCGGGCCGGCATGGGCTACTGCGGCACGCGGACCATCGACGAGCTCCGGACCGAGGCGAAGTTCATCCAGGTCACCGCCGCCAGCGTCCGCGAGAGCCATCCCCATGACATCGTCATCACCCAAGAAGCCCCGAACTACACCGCGGAGCACGCGAAGCCGGAGTGAGCCGGTTCTCGGGGTGGCGGCCGCCTTCCTCTTCGGATTGGTGGCGACTGCGGAGGAGTGGCGGACGTTTCTCCACGCCCCCGACACCGTCGGCGCAGTCGCCTCCGTCGCGGCGGCGGAGACCGACGACGAAGCCGACGGGGCCGGGGCCGCCCGCAAGCCCTGTGCCGAGGAGAGCGAGGACTGCCGCGAGGCCCTGCAGCGGCTCCGCGACGACCGGCTGGCGGGGATCGACCTCGACATCCGCGTGGGCGGCCGCCCGGGCAACGACTACCCGTGCGAGTGCCGACTCGAGGGTGAGAGCTTCGAGCCGCGGCGCTTCGCCACCACCCTGTTCACGTGGAAGGCGGCCGGCTACTGCCACAAGCCCCTGTACTTCGAGGACTGGCAGCTCGAGCGCTACGGCCACTCGCACGGCCCGCTCGCCGACCCCTTCTTCTCGGCGGCCCACTTCTTCACGACGCTGCCCGTGCTGCCCTACAAGATGGGCGTCGAGCTGCCGTGGGAGTGCGTCTATCCGCTCGGGTACTACCGGCCGGGCGACTGCGCCCCCTGGACCGTGCCCGCGATCCCGATCAGCCTCCGCGGCATGGCCGTCGAGGCCGCCACGGTCACGGGCCTGGTGTTCCTGTTCCCGTAGCGTTCAGCGCTTCCGCAGCGCCGCGATGTACGCGTAGCGCTTGGCCACCGATTCGAACGTCACGTCGGCGCGGCCGGCGGTGCCCAGCGCCGCCAACGCATCGTGGACTTCCGGCCGGTAGTGCACGTGGAACATGGCGAGCCAGCGCTTCAGGCCCGCCGCGAAGATGGGGGGCAGCTCCCGCTGGTCCCAGAAGTCGACGATCACGAGCTGGCCGCCGGTCTTGAGGTTGGCCATCGCCGCCTCGATCGCCCCTGGCCACGTCGGCACCATCGACAGGCAATACGAGAAGAAGATCGTGTCGAACGGCTCGTCGCGGCCGAACATCGCCCGCGCGTCGAGCTGCTCGGCGAGCCCCTGGCGGAGCCGGATCCGTTCGTGGCCCGCGGCCGGCACCCCGGCCCGGGCGATGCTCGCCGCCGCGGTGTCGAGCATCTCCTGCGAGGCATCGAGGCCGCAGAGCAGGCCGGGCTCCGGCCGGCGGGCGAGCTTGATCAGGTTGCGGGCCGTGCCGCAGCCCACCTCCAGCGTGCTCGTGCCCGGGGTGGTGACGACCTTGGCCAGCATCCGGTCGCGGCCGAGCAGGTAGTAGGCCCGGGTGAGGTCGTACACGTGCCGCGTGAGCCGGTACATCCGGTCCATCGCCACGGCCTGATCGGCGGCCACGGTCTGGCTCATGCGGTCTGCGGGTCCACGAGCTCGTAGAGGTGGAACATCCCATAGATCGCCGAGCGGTCGCGAGCGCTCAGGGTCCGAGCCTCGGCCGCGTGCGACCGAAACCGGCTCATCGTGGCCGGCGACAGCGACTTCTCGATCGGCGAGAGCTCACCGGCCGTGCGGAAGATGACCCGCGTGCCGGCCGCCCCCACCTTGGAGATCTCGGTCCAGAGCTCGTCGATCACCGCCGGCGGCATCCAGTCCTGGCTGTCGAGGAGGATGAAGGAGTTGAGGCTGCCGGGCCGTTCGTGCCGGATTTGGTCGGCCAGAGAGGCGATGTGCGTCTCCACGCAGCCGACCGCCTGCTTGATCGTCTCGTAGTTCTCCCGCTTGAGGTAGTCCGGCAGCGCGCGGCGGCCCTCGTGGTCGTACCGCCGGCCGAAGGCCTGCCACGTGAAGTAGTTGTCGTCGAGCGGGAACCCGCAGGCCAGCCGCCTGAGCCGCTGCTTGTACATGTCGAACAGCCGGCCGCCGTCGCCGTCGTGCTCCTCGAGCATCGCGGCGTGCTGGCTGGGCGGGATGCCGAGGCTGTAGACCGCCACCGGCTGGCGGCCCATCCAGCGGACGATCCGGTTGTCGAACAGCGCCGCGTACTGCTCGTCGAAGATCCGCTCCTGTTCGGCCACGCTCGTGGCGCGGAGGATCGCGGTGGGGTCGCGGCCCATCTTGCGGGCGAGGCCGTGCACCACGCGGAAGAACTGCCCGAGCTTCGCCTTCTCGTAGAATCCGGTCTTGAAGTAATTGATGCGCTTCGGCCCGATGGCCTTGCCGGGCCAGTCGGTCGTCTCCCAGAACGCCCGTGTGTCGGGGTCGAGGGCGTCACGCAGGTAGCGGTTATAGGCGGCGATGTTGTCGGGATGCTTGCCGTACCCGAAGAAGTTGTAGAACGACTCGTAGTCGGGAAGGTGCTTGAGGGCGGCGATCTTGAGCCGCGTGAGCGCCATGTGGTTGGCGTTGAGGTCGATCGCCACGATCCGCTTCGGGCGATGGATCAGGTAGTTGAGGACGTTGCAGCCCCCGCTCGAGATCGTGAGGATGCTCGATTCCGGACCCATGCGCAGGGCCTCGGCGTCGACCCGGGGATCCTCCCAGATCTGGTTGTAGACGAACCCCCGGAACCAGAGCGTGAACATCCGCTCGAGCACACCCCGCTTGCTGGCCAGCTTGTTGTGATGGACCGCCCTGCGAAGGCGGTGGGTGTTGGTGTGTCCGGCGCGGGTGGCGGCGGCGGTCATGGGGCGTAGCATCCTGCGAGGGGCGGGGCGCCGCGAACGGGGCGGGAACCAAAGCACCCCGCCAATGTATCCGACCGCCCGGACGGGCGTCGATGCCGCGGTCAGGCCTACGGGGCGGCCGCCGCACCCTGCGCGGGCGGCGGGGCGATCCCGTCGATCCTCGCCACCAGGGCTCCCATCGCCGCCCGCAGCTCACGGGCCAGACGGATCACGTCGGCGCTGACCGCCCGCCGCTGCTGCTCGGAGCGGGCCAGCTCGGCCTGGAAGGCGGCGGCGAGACGGGTGGCCTCGTCGGCGTCGCGAAGC
>CAXNJC010000098.1:0-5805 GCA_964202525.1 Pirellulales bacterium | reverse complement strand
CACGCCCGTGCCGCCCGGCCCCGGGTCTCGCAAACGGGAGGGGATCTGAGTCCACTCACGTGCCCGTCGTGGCGTGATGCGGCGTGATGCGGCTCAGCCCACGCGGATCGCCCGCCAGCCGGCCGCCTGCGCGGCGGCGACGTCGAGATCGGGATCGTCGCCCACGAGGAGCAGCTCGTGGGGCCCGAGGCCGAGCAGCTCCTCCACGCGTCGGAAGAACTGCGGCGCCGGCTTGCGCCAGCCGAGCTCGGACGACGCGAAGACATGCTCGGCCCGCGACAGCCCTTCCAGGTGCGGGGCGATCGCCAGCAGGCGTTCGTCGAAGTTGCTCGCCAGCGCCACGACGCAGCCGGCTTCGGCGGCTGCCTGGACGAGATCGGCACCGGCCGGCAGCGTTCGCCATGCATCCGGGCGGCCGAAGTGTTCCCAGAGATCGGTGAAGATCGTCGCCGTCGCCGGCGTCTCACCGAACACCTCGCCGACGATCGCCCGCCACCGCGCCCGCTCCCGCTCCCGCGACGTGGCAAAGGCGGGCACCGCCGCGGCATCGGCCTGCTCCTGCCGCCGCCACGCGTCCCGGAATCGTGCCGCGGCCCAGCCGGCATCGAGCGGCACGCCGTGTCGGCATCCCGCAGCCGCATAGGCCTCGCCCACCGGAGGCCAGGGCTCCACGATCGTCCCCACCGCATCGAAGGCGACAGCCCGCACCCCGGCGGGCGGAAACGCACCGGCCGACGGGAGGGGGATGGTCACGGGATCAGCGCCTGGGGATCAGGCCGAGATCGAGTCCGAACACGAAGAACATCAGGAACAGGATCAGGCCGAGGCCGAGGTAACTCAAAATGCCTACCACGCCCTCGCTCGGTGGCTTGCCACGAATGAGTTCGTAGAGCAAAAACACCATATGCCCGCCGTCGAGCACGGGGATGGGCAGAAAGTTCACGACCGCCAGATTCGCGCTGAGCATCGTTAGAAACAGCAGCAGCCGGCCGAAGCCCTCGCTCGCCGAGCGGCCGGCCTGTTTCGCGATCTCGATCGGTCCGCCGAGCAGCCGCGGGCTGATCTGCTGGCTGGTGAGCTTGCCGAGGAAGCCGTATACCATCGAGAGGTCCTCGCCGGCCTTCCGCAGCCCGCGGCGGAGCGCGCCGGCGACCGATCCCGCCTTCACGGTCTTGTAGACGGGCTCGAACACCAGGCCGCGGTCGGCCACGAACCGGTCGGCTGCCGGCTCCGGCGTCACGGTGACGTCGCGGGTCGTGCCATCGGCCGCCTCGACCGACAGCACGAGCGAGGTGCCGGCCGGCAGCTGCTGCACGAGCGAGGCCACGATCGGCCAGTTGGGCTCGCGGTCGGAGAACTCGATCGCGGCCTTCGGATCGGGCTTCTCCTCGGGCTCGACCACCACGGCCCGCACGATCCGGTCGCCGGCCACGATCCCAGCCCGCTCCGCAGGACTGCCGGCATCGACCGCCGCCACGCGGGTGTCGACGGGAATGGCGAGCCCGAGCGTGGCGATCGACAGTGGGCTGCCGATCCCGGCGGTCTCGTCGTCCCGCCAGGTCACCGCGCGGGGCGCCACGTCCACCGTGCGGGACGCTCCCGCGGCGTCGGCGAGCGTCACGGTGACCGTGCCGCCAACCCTGCCGCGAAGGCGATCGTCGAGCGTGAAGGGGTCGCCCACCGGCTGTCCGTCGACGGCAGTCAGGCGTTCGCCCGGCCGGATGCCCGCGGCGGCTGCCGGGGAGTCGTTTTGCACGGCCTTGATGGCCAGCGGCGTCATCGCCATGCCGATCGCCAGCCGCCGTTGCGGCGGCAGCGTGACCGCCACGGTCGTCGGCACTGCCTTGCCTCCGGCCTGGGCGGCAGGGCGGTCGATCGTGAGCGTGACGGGAGCGTCGGCCTTCGCCGAGAGGAGGGCGAGCAGGTCGGCGTACGTCTTCACCGGCGTGCCGTCCACGGCTCGAATCGTGTCGCCTCCTTCGAGCGCCGGATCGGCGATGGCCGCAGCCCCGGCGATCCCGGGTCGAATCGTGGCCGGCAGCGTCAGCGAATAGGGGCTGGTGACGCCGATCGTCGGCGCGCCCAGGTCGGTGTCGGGCTTGAGCACGACCGTTCGCTCGGAGCCATCGCTCGGCCGCCGAATGGTGAACTCGATGCCCTGGGCCACGCTCCCGACGGTCACACCGTGCCGCAGGTCGTTGAAGATCGGGTCCTTGCGGCCACCGATCGCGACGATCTCGTCGCCCGTCCGCATGCCGGCCCGCCAGGCGGCGCCGCCGGTCCGCACGCTCGACACGGCGCACGTCATCTCCCGGACGCCGATGCCGTAGGCGAGGGCCGCCATCAGCACGGCGAAGATCACGTTCATGATCACACCCGCCGAGATGATCGCCATCCGTTTTGGCACGCTCTGCGCCGGGTAGCTCCGGGGATCCCAGGCGGGATGGGGGCCGGCCACCGGCTCAGCCGGCAGATCGCCCGACAGCCGTGCCCGCTGTGCCTCGTGCTCCGCGGCGGCGGGGTTGTCGTCCTGGCCCAGCATCTTCACGTAGCCGCCGAGGGGCAGCACGCCGATGCCGTACTCGGTCTCACCCCACTTGAAGCTCGCGAGTTTGAGCCCGCCGATGTCGAATCCGAGGAAAAACTTCTCGCACTTCACCCCGCACGCCTTGGCGACGAGGAAGTGGCCGAGTTCGTGCACGAAAATCACGAAGCCCAGGCCGCCCGCGACCTGCAGGACGACCCACCAGTTCTCGATAAACCACGCGAGTCCCGTCGCCCCGACGAGCGGGACGGCGGGGACGGTCAGCCATTCCACGAACAGACCTCCTGTCTGGCCCAGGCATCGAGCCGGCGGATCTCCTCCAGCGTCGGCTCGGCCGTGAAGGGGTGCCGCTCCAGCACCCGCCCGCAGGCCTCGGCGATGTCGGTGAATCGTAGGCGGCCGCCCAGGAAGCCGGCGACGGCCGCCTCGTTGGCCGCATTGAGCACGCAGCCGGCGGTGCCGCCGCGGGCGGCCGCCTCGTGCCCCAGCCGGACGGCCGGAAAGCGCTCGAGATCGGGCGGCTCGAACTCGAGAGTCATCGGCCGCGTGAAGTCGATCCTCCGCGCCGGGCCGTCGGTTCGCTGCGGATGCGTGAGGGCATATTGGATCGGCAGCCGCATGTCGGGTGGACTGAGCTGGGCGATCACGGCGCCGTCGACGAACTCCACGAGCGAGTGCACGATCGACTGCGGGTGCACCGTGACGGCCAGCTTCTCCGCGGGCACCGCGAACAGCCAGCGGGCCTCGATGAGCTCCAGTGCCTTGTTCATCATCGTCGCGGAATCGACGGTGATCTTCGGTCCCATCGACCAGGTCGGATGCCGCAGCGCCTCCGCGGGCGTCACGGCGGCGAGGGTATCCAGCGGCCGCGTCCGGAAGGGACCGCCGCTGGCCGTGAGCACGATCCGGCGGACTTCGTCGCGGCGGCCCGCGGCGAGCGCTTGATGGATCGCGGAATGCTCGCTGTCGACCGGCAGGATGGTCGCCCCGGTTTCCCGCGCCCGCCGCATCACCAGCGGGCCGGCCATCACGAGGGTTTCCTTGTTGGCCAGCGCCACCGCTTTGCCCGCCTCGACGGCCGCCCAGGTGCTGTCGAGCCCGGCCGCACCCACGATTGCCGACACGACGCGGTCGACCTCGTCGGCGGCGACCAGGTCGGCGAGCGCCGCGGGGCCGCTGGCGAGCCTGGTGCCCGCCGGAAGCGCACCGGGGCCGATCGTGGCCGCCGCGGCCTCATCCACGACCACGACCCACGCCGGCCGCAGGCGGCTGGCCTGCTCCAGGAGCGGACCCACGCTGGTGTGCGCGGCCAGGAGCCAGGCCTCGAAGCGGCCCGCCGACGCCTCGATCACGTCGATCGTGCTGCGGCCGATGCTGCCCGTCGAGCCGAGGACGGCGATTCGGGCCGGCCAGCCGGGCTGCCCGCGGGGGCCGGTGACGGAGTACGGCACAGGCGATCCCTCGTTGTAGGGGTCGTCGCTGACGGACGGCATGGGCAATTCGGCGAGAAAATCGGTCATGATTGCGGGAAGGACGAGTGTACGGGGTGGCGGCGGCAACTTCCACACGAAACGCTGATGAAACCGCCGGCCGTCCCGGCCGGCGGTTTGCCTGTCGTTTGTCCGGCCGCTGTGGCAGGCGTAGGATTCCCGGTTCGTCTGGTCCGCGTAGCCCGCGGACGCGACCGTCGGATACCGGCATGGCCAAAAAACGCGACCTTCCCAAGCGGTCCTCGGACCGGAAACCGGCCACGGGCAACATCGTCTGGTCCCTCGTCGCCGCCGGCGTGGCCAGCCTCTTCGCCCTCAGCCTGGTGAGTGTCTCGCCGGAACTGGCCGTCACCTACAGCGATCTCGAGCGCCTGATCGCGGCGTCGGCTCGCGAGGGGGACGAGGGGTTCGTGGAACTCTCCACGACGGACGGCGAGGGGAATCACCGCCGCCGCTATGGCGAACTTCACGACGTGGTGATCGGGGCGTTTTCGGTGCACGGAAAGGTTCGCGAGATGGCCCGCGGCGGCGGCGACGCCGAGCCTGTCGCGAGGCCGCTGGGCGTGACCACGTCGCCGGACCGGCGGTTTCGGGTCGCAAAATTGCCCAGCGAGAACTCCGAGTCGGAACTGATGCGGATGCTCAAGGAGCACGGCGTCCCGTTTCGCTACGAGGATCCGCCAAGCCCGTGGCGGAACTGGCTTCCGATGCTCCTGCTCACGGGCCTGTTCGGCCTGCTCTTCTACCTGATGATGCGGCGGATCGGCGGAGCCGGCAGCCCGATGGCGTTCGGCCGCAGTCGCGGCAAGATGTACGCCCAGGAGGATCTCGGGATCACGTTCGACGACGTCGCCGGCATCGACGAGGCGGTGGAGGAACTCCGCGAAGTGGTCGAGTTCCTGCGGAGTCCCGAGAAGTATCAGGTGCTCGGCGGCCACATTCCCAAGGGCGTGCTGCTCGTCGGCCCACCCGGTACGGGAAAGACCCTCCTTGCCAAGGCCATCGCCGGCGAGGCGGGCGTGCCCTTCTTCAGCCTCTCCGGCAGCGACTTTGTCGAGATGTTCGTGGGCGTGGGGGCGGCGCGGGTCCGCGACATGTTCCAGCAGGCGGCTGCCAAGGCGCCGTGCATCATCTTCATCGACGAACTCGATGCCCTCGGCAAGACGCGGGGCACGAGCGTGGTCGGCGGCCACGACGAGCGGGAGCAGACACTCAACGCCCTGCTCGTGGAGATGGACGGGTTCGGGAGCAACTCCGGCGTGATCGTCCTCGCCGCGACCAACCGTCCGGAAACGCTCGACCCGGCCCTGCTCCGCCCCGGCCGCTTCGACCGGCACGTGCTCGTCGATCGCCCCGACGTCCGCGGCCGTGAGTCGATCCTCCGCGTGCACGTCTCGAAGGTGAAGCTCGATCCGGCGGTGGAGCTCGGGCAGATCGCCCGGATCACCTCCGGCTTCGTCGGCGCCGATCTGGCCAACCTGGTGAACGAGGCTGCCCTGCTCGCGGCCCGCAAGGACAAGTCGGCCGTCGGCATGGACGAGTTCAACGAGGGCGTGGAGCGGGTCACGGCGGGCCTCGAGAAGAAGAAGCGGGTGATCCACGAGGACGAGAAGAAGCGCGTGGCCTACCACGAGGCGGCCCACGCCCTGGTGGCCTACTCGCTGCCCAACACCGATCCCGTGCACAAGGTGTCGATCATTCCGCGGGGGCTGGCCGCCCTCGGGTACACGATGCAGCGGCCGGAGGACGACCGCTACCTGTTGACGCGGA
>CAXNJC010000097.1:0-5841 GCA_964202525.1 Pirellulales bacterium | reverse complement strand
CAGGCTGCGGGCCAGCAGCAGATCGCCGGCGAGCATCTCGTGGGCCCCGACGGCACGATCAACCTCGGCACCTACGGGGCCGTGTTCGTGACCGGGCTGACGCTCGACCAGGCGAAGGAAGCCATCGAGAAGCACCTCAGCAAGTTTCTCGACGCCCCGCTCGTGAGCGTGGATGTGTTTGCCTACAACTCGAAGGTTTACTACGTAGTCACGGAAGGGGCCGGGTTCGGCGACCAGATCGCCCGCTTCCCCGTGACGGGCAACGAAACCGTGCTCGACGCGATCTCCCAGATCAACGGCCTCTCGCGGCTCTCGAGCAAGGACATCTGGATCGCCCGGCCGGCCCCCTCGGGCGTGGGCTGCGACCAGATCCTGCCCGTGGACATCGAGGCGATCATGAAGGGGGGCAGCACGGCCACCAACTACCAGGTGCTCCCCGGCGACCGGGTGTTCATCGCCCAGGACCAGTGGATCGCCTTCGACTCGATCATCGGGAAAATCACCGCTCCCTGGGAGCGGATCTTCGGCTTCACGCTGCTCGGCACGAGCTTGATTCAGCAGATCAACCGCTTCCCGTTCGGCTTCAACCCGAACTTTGGCCAGTGAGCGTAGGACTCGTATAGAATCAGTAAATGGGTTGCGTCACCCGCTTCGGAGGTTAGTTGCCATGCGTCGGATCCTCGGAATCACCACCTGGGCTGTCGTCGGTGCCTGCATGGCGGCCACGCCGGCCCTAGCCCAGAAGGATTTGCCCTTCTCCTCGACCTACCGGCGGCCCGCGGTGAGCCCCTACATGCAACTGCAACAGCAGGGATTCAATCCGCTGCAGCAGCAAAACATCTATCAGACGATGGTGCAGCCGCAGGTGCAGCAGCAGCAGCAGCAGATCGAACAACTGACGCAGCGGAAGCAGGTTCAGAAGCTGCAGAATCAGGTGCAGCAGATCGGCCGGGACACCACCGGGCGGCAGGTTGACGAGTCGATCCGGGCCACGGGGCACCGGGCGACGTATATGAACTACTCGCACTATTACCAGCCGGCGCGGTAAGCCGCGGCGGGGCAGTCCTCATCGCTCACGCGATTGAGGCTTCCTGCGGCCCCGACTCTCGCGATCGACGTTTTCTGGAAGCGTAACCGCGTAAGCGGTACGGCCGCACCACCAACCGCCCGAGCCTCACCGCGAGCCGGTGATCTCCCGATACCGGGCCGCCGCCTTTCGGGCCGCGGGCACGTGTCCCGCCCGCTGCCAGCCGCGGATCGCCAGCGCGAGGGACGTGGCCGCTTCGTCGATGCGGCCATCGCTCTCCGCCCGGCCCGCCACCCGCTCCGCCACCTCGGCGAATGTCACGGCCCGCTCCGGTGCCAGGAGCCGCACGGGGATCTCCTTCAGCGACCGAAGTTCCTCGTCGACGGCGTCGAACTCGAAGGTCGCCGAGGCCTGGACGATCGCCCGATCGACCGCCGCGGCGTTGCCCGACGCCACCGCCATCCGCCGGGCCTCCGCCAGCATCAGCCACTTCACGCTCCGGTCGGCCTCGGCAGCCGCTTCGTCGATCAGGGCGTCGGCCAGCACCGCCGCCCCGGCGGACGTTCGGCCCCGGGCCAGCACGCCCGGATACCGGGCTTCGAAGGCAGCCCGGGCGTCGATCAGCTCGCGGGCCGACGGGGGGCCGTCGATCACCGCCGCGTCGGGGAACTGCCGCACCCCGAGTCGGGCCGGGGCGGCGTCTACGGCCGGCGGCTCATCCGCCACGGCCGGAACCGCGAACACGAGTACGAAGCACGCCACACGAAGCATGCCCGCAGCGTAGCCGACACCCGCCACTATCGCCAGCAGCAGGGCAGCCCTCATCGCTCACGCGATTGCGGCTTCCTGAAGGCCGGGCAGGAAGCGTAACCGCGTGAGCGGTACGACCGCCCGCCGCCAGGAAGCGTAACCGCGTAAGCGGTACGACCGCCCGCCGCCGGGAAGCGTAACCGCGTAAGCGGTACGACCGCACCACCCACCGCGCGAGCCTCGCGGCACCGCCGAGCCCAAATCGAGGCAGGTCCTCATCGCTCACGCGATTGAGGCTTCCTGAAGGCCCGCGCACGCGATCCAAACGCCGCAACGGGGCGATTGCCTTCAAGAGTGTTCATGCGTACACTTCTTGTATGCCAACCGATCCCGGCGCCATCGCGCGACCCGAACCTCTCGCCTACTTCCTCACGTGGACCACGTATGGATCGTGGCTGCCTGGCGATTCGCGAGGCTGGTCCGACTCACGCGGGGGCCTGCAGGAGCCGAACAAGCAGTTGCACGACGCCGTGGCCGCCCGGATGAAGACATGCGCGACCGTGCTGACGCCGGAGGAGCGTCAGGCCGTTGAACGCAGCATTACGGCGGCCTGCCTCAGTCGAGGCTGGCCGCTCCACGCTACCAGCTGCCGAACGCAGCACGTGCATGTGGTCATCACGGCACCGCGACTCGCCCCGGTCACGGTCCTGCAGCACCTCAAGTCTTGGGCCACCCGTTCGCTCCACTCCTCGCATCGCACCGGCGTCGACGGGCACCACACCCCACGGTGGTGGACGCGCGGCGGAAGCCGGAGGCACGTGTTCGGGGAACGCGACCTCGAGGCCGTGGTCGAGTATGTGAAGGAATGCCAAGCGGCGAAACGAGAGCGTTGAAACGGAGCATCCGGACGCCCGAGCCGTCCGGCGGGGCAGGTCCTCATCGCTCACGCGATTGAGGCTTCCTGAAGGCCGGGCAGGAAGCGTAACCGCGTAAGCGGTACGACCGCACCACCCGCCGCCCGAGCCTCACGCGACCCCGAGCCCAAATCGAGGCAGGTCCGCATCGCTCACGCGATTGCGGCTTCCCGAGGAGGGCTCACGCGATTGCGGCTTCCGGAGCCCCGCGAGAACGGCGCCGACACGACTACTTCGCGGCCGCCAGCTCCGCCTTCTTCCGCTCCTCGACGATTTCCTTCTGGATGTTGCCCGGCGTGGGCTTGTACTTCGCAAACTCCATCGTGAACACGCCCTGGCCCTGCGTCATGCTCCGCAGGTCGGTCGAGTAGCCGAACGTCTCCGCCAGCGGCACCTCGGCGATGATCGTGGACGTGTTGCCCACCGTCTCCGTCGAGATGATCAGGCCGCGACGCTTGTTGAGCTCGCCCGTGACCGCACCCTGGAAGTCGGCGGGAACCTCGACCTCCATCTTCATGATCGGCTCGAGCAGCACGGGCTTCGTGTTGAGAAACGCCTCGCGGAAGCCGGCCCGGGCGCACGTCTGGAAGGCCATGTCGCTGGAGTCGACGTCGTGATAGGAGCCGTCTTCCAGCGTGGCCTTCACGCCCACGATCGGGAACCCTGCGATCGGGCCCTTGTTCAGCACCGCCAGGAAGCCCTTCTCCACCGACGGGATGTATTCCCGCGGCACGCGACCACCGACGACGGCGTCTTCGAACACGAAGTTCTCCGTCGCGTCTTCCGGCAGCGGCTCGAGTTGGCCGATGATGTGGGCGTACTGGCCCGAGCCACCGGTCTGCTTCTTGTGCTTGTAGTCGTAGGCCGTGCCCTTGGTGGGCGCCTCGCGGTAACTCACCTTCGGCGCGCCGACGGTGACCTCGACCTTGTACTCACGCTTGATCCGCTCGACGTAGATGTCGAGATGCAGCTCGCCCATGCCGGCGATCAGCGTCTCGCCCGTCTCCTCGTCGGTGAACACGCGGAACGTGGGATCCTCGCGGGTGAACCGCTGCAGACCCTTGCTCAGCTTGTCGAGGCCGTCGCGGTTGGTCGGGATGATCGCCATCTTGATCACCGGCTCCGGCACGAACATGTTTTCCAGCGTGCAGTACTTGGCATCGGCGGAGTAGGTGTCGCCGGACGCGGCATCCACACCCATCACGGCCACGATGTCGCCGGCCTCGGCCGACTCGATCTCCTCGCGCTTGTCGGCGTGCATCCGCACGATCCGGCTGAACCGCTGCTTTTGGCTGGTGCGCTGATTGATGTAGGCCTCGCCCTTCTTGAGCGTGCCCTGGTAGAGACGCATGAAGGTGAGCTGGCCGAAGGGGTCGTCGACGATCTTGAAGGCCATCGCCACCAGCGGCTTCTTCGGATCGGCCTCGAGGTCGAACTTCTCGTCGGGATTGGTCCAGTTCTTGGCGACCACCTTGCGCTCGAGCGGATTGGGCAGGTAGCGGACCACGGCGTCGAGCAGCGGCTGCACGCCCTTGTTCTTGTAGGCCGAGCCGCAGAACACCGGCGTGATGCTCTGATTGTGCACCGCGGCCTTCGTGATCGCGTGGATCTCGTCTTCGGTGGGCTCCTCCTCGGAGAGCAGCTTCTCCATCAGGGAGTCGGAGTACATCGCGAGGTCTTCCAGCAGCTGGTGCCGAGCGGCCTTCGCCTTGTCGGCGTAGTCGGCGGGAATGGCCTCCTCGCGGACGTGCTCGCCGTTGTCGCCGTCGAAGTAGATCGCCTTCATCCGCACGAGGTCGATCACGCCCTGGAGCTTGTCTTCCTTGCCGATCGGGATCTGGTAGGGGATCGCATGGCAGCCGAGCTTGTCCTTGAGCTGGCCGACGACGCGGTCGAAGTTGGCACCGGTGCGGTCCATCTTGTTGACGAACGCCAGCCGCGGCACCTTGTAGCGCTTCATCTGGCGGTCGACCGTCATCGACTGGCTTTGCACGCCGCCCACGGAGCAGAGCACCAGAATGGCGCCGTCGAGCACGCGGAGGCTGCGCTCCACCTCGACCGTGAAGTCGACGTGGCCCGGGGTGTCGATCAGATTGATGGCGCAATCGCCCCACTGCACGCTCGTGGCGGCCGAGGTGATCGTGATCCCGCGCTCGCGCTCGAGATCCATGTAGTCCATGGTCGCGCCGTCGCCGCCGCCCTTCACTTCCTGGATGCGGTGGATCCGGCCGGCGTAATAGAGAATGCGCTCCGAGAGGGTGGTCTTGCCGGAGTCGATGTGGGCCGAAATGCCCATGTTGCGGAGCTTGGTCAGGTCCATGGATACACGTTCTTCGGGGAATATGGTCGGGGAATGGGCCGGCAGGTGGGACGACGGACGCCCGGCCCTTGGAAACGCGAGCCGAAGAATATACTGCGGGCTCGAAAAACGGGACAGTCGGCACGATTCCGGCCCGTGTTTCCCGCTTCCCAGGGCGATACCCGCCGATGACCAGCACCGAATCCAGGCCGACCGACGCGTCCGCCACCGCTGAGCGGCCACACGTGGACCATGGCCCCCCCGAGCCGTGGAGGTCGTGCGTGTATCCGATGCTGGCGTTCCTCCTGGTCGGCCTGTTCGAGCCCGTCCAGGATGGCGGCGGTCTCGCGGGCAAGATCGGCATCCCCTACGGGTGGTACCCGCCACTCTACGCCGTGCGGGTGGCGCTCACGCTCTGGATGCTCTACCTGTCGTGGCCGTCGCTCCGCGGCTGGCTGGGACGGGCCACGTGGTGGCCGCCGCTGGTGGGGCTCGCGCTCGTGGTGCCCTGGATCTGGCTTTCGAAGGTACAGAAGGACGGCGCCTGGATCACGGGCGACACCGGCCGCGTGGGCTTCGATCCCTTCGCCTTCTACGGCGACGACACCAACTTGGCGTGGGCCTACATCGCCCTACGGTTCATCGGGCTCGCCGTGGTGGTGCCAATCGTGGAGGAACTGTTCCTCCGCGGCTTCCTGCTCAGGTTCGTAATCCGCGAACGGTTCTGGACGGTGCCCTTCGGCGCCCTCGACTCCGCCGTGGCCGTGACCTGCGGGCTGTATGCCGTGGGCAGCCATCCTGCGGAGGCCGTGGCGGCGGTCGTGTGGTTTGCCGCCATCACGTGGATCGCC
>CAXNJC010000096.1:0-5869 GCA_964202525.1 Pirellulales bacterium | reverse complement strand
ATCCCGCACCAGCCGCGACGGGCCGCGGCCGCCAGCGGCAGCGCGTCGTGCCGTCCCACGTCGGTCGCCTCGCCCTCGGCGAGCTGGTAGCGGCGCAGCACCCCCTTGTCGGACCCGCCCAAGAGGTACACGTCGGCGGCCTCCCCGGGCCGCGTCCCGACCTGGAGTCCTTCAATGGGCTGATCGTGGATCGTCTGGGCGGGTAGGAGCGTGCCGTCGTCGCCGCATGGATGCCAGCGGACCACCTGCCGGGCCACGCTCGACCACTCCACCAGATCATCGTCGCCGTCGCCGTCGAGATCCGCGAGATGCCAGTCGATCCGGCTGCGGCTCTCGCGGGGCGCCAGCCACACGGCACGGCCGCCCCGCACGAGCGGCAGCTGCTGGATGCCCTGTTCGCAGCTCACGAGGAGCTCGTGCCGTCCGCCCGAAAGGTCGCGAACGAGCAGGCACCCTGACTTGCCCGTCGGCGTTCCGGCGAGCAGGCTCCATTCGCCGGTCTTCTTCCAGGCCGACTTGGCATCGACAGCGGTGTCGGAGGACTGCGTGTAGATCGCGATCCGGTTGGAGGGCGAGGTGAGCACCAGCAGTTCGGGCCGGCCGTCGGCGTCGACGTCGTGGGCCACGGCATCCACCGGCATCTCGTCGATCGACACCTCGCCATGCGCCCAGTCGGGCGCCAACGGAAGCTCGTTGGGGCGATCGGGGTCGCCGGCGTCGTCGCGCGTCCGTTCGCCGGCCGGGAGCCAGCGGTAGAGGTCGAGACGGGCCTGGCGGGAATTCACCACCACGATGTCGTCCCGCCGGTCGCCGCCGAGGTCGGCCACGATGAGGCGTTCGGCCCGCCCGTCCAGCGGAATCACCCGGATGCCCTGCCAGCCGTCGAAGGCCGGGGGCGCCTCCGCAGCGAAGGCTCCCTGCGGCCCCGTGAGGGCGGCCAGCACGAGCCCAGACCACGCCAACGCCCGGACAGCGGCGCCGCCGGGAGTGATTGATGTCGAATTCATCCCGCCAAGAATACCCCCGGCCCGGGACCACCGCCACGAAGCCGGCGGCGGCTCACTCGAGTTCCGGCACGATCGCCTCGGCGGCCGCGGCCTCGCGGAGCTTCTCGAGGGCCTTGGCCTCGATCTGCCGGACGCGCTCCTTCGTGACGCCGAGCGCCGACCCGACCTCCTTGAGCGTCTGCGGCTCATGGCTGTGGTCGAGGCCGTAGCGGCGGATCACGATCGTCTGCTCCCGCGAGTCGAGCCGGTCGAGGAACCGGCCCACCTGGGCGAGCCGGTCGCTCGCAGCGATCCGCCGCTGCGACTCATCTTCACGGCGATCCGCCGCCGACTGGAGCAACTCCATGTCGGCCGCGCGGAAGCGGTCGCGGTGCTTGTGCTCGTCGGGGATCGTGCGGGCGTAGTTCTTCATGATCGCCCACGACGCATACGTGCTGAACTTGTTGCCGCGGGCGTAGTCGAACTTCTCGACGGCGCGGATCAGCGACATGTTGCCGTCGCTGACGAGATCGAAGAACCCGTCGCCCGGCGCCACGCGCCGCTTGGCGATCGAGACGACGAGCCGCAGGTTCGCCCGCACGATCCGGTTCTTGATCTGCACGGCCTCGTCGTGCAGCCGCTCGATCTGATCCATGAGCCGCGAGTTGGGACGCTCGAGGTCGATCTGCTCGCGAAGCTTCGCCGCCTTGTACTTGAGATAGTTGTATTTGCGGAACAGCCAGACCTCCTGCTCACGGGTGAGCAGGGGCACTTCATAGAGGCTCGCCAGATACGCCGGCAGCCCGCTCGGCCGCCGCACGCGCTTGGCGTCGGTCGGCCCCGGATACGGCTGATCGACGACCTTCTCCGCGCTCTTGCGGGTGAACAGCGCGTTGGGCATGAAGTCGAGCGGGAGCTGCATCACGTGCACGGCCCGCTCCGCGAGAATGACGCGGTAGATGCTCGCCTTCGAGCGGTGGTACCGGCGGGCGATCGACTCGACCGGTTCGCCGGCGAGATGATGCTGATAGATGCGGGCCCGGCTCTCCGGACGAAGATGCCCGTCGGCCGTCGGGAACACCGCAGCGTCGGGATGGTCCTGGTCGTGACGCTTGATCGTGTACCGGACCGTCTCCACACTGCGACCGAGTCGGACCGCGATCCGGCGATGGACGTCGGCCGGGCAGGCGCCGGCCACGGCGAGCCGCCGGGCCCACGCCACGATCTTGTCGTGCTCCTCGTCGGAGAGCTGACTGAATCGGCTGCCCCGCTCGATCCGCAGCGGGTTGTCGCGGACGAAGCGATCCACGGTGCTGGCCAGGAATCCGACTCGACGGCGGCCATCGACGGTGTAGCGGCGGGCGACGAGCCCGTGATCCCGCCAGCGGGAAATGGTCTTGGTGGAGACGCTGAACCGCCGCGCGAGATCCTCGATGGAGAGAACTTCCTCTTCGGTCGCAGGCTGCGACCCGAGGGGAGCGTCGGCCTCCACGACCGAGTCCTGGGGCTCGGCGACGGAAGCAGGGGTGGAAAACAGACGGACGAACTCTTCAGCCGAAGCACTGGAACGCATGATTTTCCTCCGACCGGCGGCCGTGCCGGCAGTTCGGCGGGAGAAGGCGATCGGGCGTTCGTGGCACGCCCGGGCGTCCTCGCCCCGCATCCAACCCGTTCACCAGATTCGCGTGAGTCCATGCGTCCGGGGTCATCCTGACCCCATCCACGCCTTCCGCGGACGCACGAGTTATACGGCGAGACCGGCGGGACGGTTCATGGACACCCGGTATTTCTTGAGGCGTTTTCAATTGCCCGGCATGAGTGGCCCCGCCACGAATGCGCCGAACCCGTTGCCCCGCAGGCACTTGCCCCACACGGCGGCCGCAGCACGGTGTCGCAAAAACGGGCCGCAGGGCACGGAATGAGCCGGGAAAAGAAGGCTGAGAAATCAATGGACACTTGGTTTTTGCTGTGGGAATCCCCGCTGGGGCATCTGGGCAGGGTGGGGCGACGCGGAGAGGCGAGCCACGCTGGGAGGGGATCACCCGCCGCGACAGCCGACGTATCCGCGAGACGCCGCGGGCGGGGCCGCGGGTGAACGACGACCGGGGTTGGCAATGCCTGAGACTCGAAGCCGACGGAACGCGTGGCTGATCGTGGTCGTTCTGTTCCTGAGCTGCGGCTGGGGACCACGGTCGTGGGGCGGTGACGAACCGGTCGCAGACAGTGGCGCCCCCGAGGACAGCGCCGCCGCGGCGGAGGCTGCCGGAGACATGCCCCCTCCCGATCAGGACGCCGCGGCGGCCCCGCCCGCCGCTCCAGACGAGGACGCGGTTGCGGGCGAACCTCCTGCCGCCGCGGAGCCGGCCCGCTCGGCCCAGCCCGACCGCGTGCGAGTGAAGCTCGATGTGTCCGGCGAGATCTTCGCGCCGGCCGGCCGAGATGCCCCGCCCCTTCGCCTCACCACGAACCTCGACGCCATGTTCGACTTCATCGAGGCGCCACTGGCGGGCGAGGAGACCGCACCTCCGCCGGTGGAGCGGCGGTACGCCGACGCCGTCGCCGACCTGCGCATCGACGGCACCGCCCGCCGCATCGCGCTGGCCCCGGAGGCCCGCGTGGTCAGGGTCGCGCTGCGGGGTACGACGCCGTCGCCCTATCTGGAGCACGGCTTCCTGACCCGCGACGAACTCGACCTCCTCGAGATGCCGTTCGATCCGCTACTCACGACGGCGCTCCGTCCCGGCCGCGCCGTCGCCATCGGCGAATCGTGGACCGTCTCGGCTGACGCGGCCGCGGGCCTGCTGGCGATCGACACGGTGGAATCCGGCGGGCTCGAGGCCAGGCTCGACGATGTGGTCGACGGTCTGGCGGTGGTCGCCGTCACGGGCATGGCGGACGGCGCCGCGGACGGGGTGCCCACGCACGTGACCGTCGAGGGTTCGTGCCGGCTGCCGGCGAGCGGGCCGGTGGAGGGCCGCTACACGCTCGACGAGCCACCGCGCTCGGCCGCCGTGACGATCCGCGAGCGCCGCGAGGCGGGCCACGTGGCACCGGGCTTCGACGTCGAGGCCCGGATGTCGTTCGCCCGCTCGGCGATCAGCTCCGGCGAGCCGCCCGCGAAGCCCGCAGCCGCGCCGGACGACGTCGCGCCGCGGCGCCTAGGCCCGGGCCGGCCCGGGCTCGTATGGCACCGCGACGCGCTCGGCCGCTTCGAACTCGTCCACGACACGGGCTGGCGCACTATCGAAGACGGGCCCGACGGCCTCGTCCTACGACTGGTCGACCACGGCGCGCTCGTCGCCCAATGCTCCGTCACCGCGCTGCCTCGCGCCTCCGGCGCGACTCCCCCGACGATCGCAGAGGTGGAGCGGGATCTGGCCCGGTCGCTGGCCGGGCAGTTCGGGGCGGTGGAGCACTCGTCCGAGGCGACGCGCACCGACGGCGTGCGGATCGTGCGGGTGGTCGCCGGAGGCCGCGCGGGCGACCTGCCCTTTCGCTGGATCCATGCGGTGCTGACCGACGGCGAGGGGCATCGCCTGGCGGTCACATGGCTGCTGGAGGCGTCGCTGGCGGAGCGGTTCGGGGACGCCGATCGCCGGCTCGTCGACGGCATCCGCCTACCCGCCGCACCGGCCACCGACCCGGAGACGGCCGGGGACCGCGAGGCCCGACTGCCGCAGGATTCCCGGACGCCTTGACGCTGCCTCGTTTCACGACGACACTCGGAGCAACTGCGGGATCCGCCGGTTCGTCCGCCCCACCGGCTCTTCGCGCACGACATTTCGAGGGGAGAACCGCCGGCCCGCGGTGCGAGAAGCACGACTTCATCCCGGCCGGTGGTCCCCGACCCGCGGCCGGAGGCGTAAGCCATCGAGAAGCAGCATCGCATCAATGAGCAGATCCGGATCACGCCGATCCGCGTGATCTCGGCCGATGGTGGCCAGCTCGGCATCATCCCCACCGACGAGGCCCTGAGCCTCGCGCGGGAGGCGGGTCTGGATCTGGTGGAGGTGGCTCCCAACGAGAAGCCGCCCGTCTGCCGGATCATGGACTTCGGCAAGTTCAAGTACCAGCAGAAGAAGAAGCATCACAAGACCCACGTCCATCACGCAAAGATCAAGGAGATCCGACTCCGTCCGAAGACGGGCGAGCACGACATCGAGGTCAAGGTCAACCAGGCGAAGGGCTTTCTCCAGCACAAGGACAAGGTCATCGTCTCGGTCGTGTTCCGGGGCCGCGAGCTCGCCCACATCGACGAGGGACAGCGCGTGATGCGACAGATCGTTCAGCAGCTCGAGCCGATCAGCAAGGTCGAGGCGCCGCCGCAGCAGATGGGCCGGCGACTCGTGTGCACGCTCGCCCCGAAGTAAGTCATCCGCATTTCGTCCCCGCCAGCGCACGTCGTCCAGCCAGACAGAAGGAGCATCGCCATGCCGAAGCAGAAGACCCACAAGGGCGTGAAGAAGCGTTTTCGGATCACGGCCACCGGCAAGGTGAAGCACCGCCGGGCCGGCACCAGCCACCTGCAGGTCCGCCTGACGGCCAAGCGGAAGCGGAAACTCCGCGGCACCGGCGTGCTCGCCGCGTCGGACGAACACCGCATCCACGACGCTCTCGGCAAGTACAGCTACTAAATACACGCCTGCACCGCCCTCGTGGCCGGTGCAGGCTGAAGTTGTGAAGAGCCCGCCATCCAGGCGGGCGGCGCTGGGTGCTGCCGCCCTCGTGGCCGGTGCAGGCTGAAGTTGTGAAGAGCCCGCCATCCAGGCGGGCGGCGGCGCGTGCTGCAGGCCGTTTGGGCCGGCCTGTGCTCGCAGCACGGTGGACTGCGGGCCGGTGGTCGGAGGCACGCGCATGAGTCCGGCGCGTTGTGTGCCTCGCAG
>CAXNJC010000095.1:0-5874 GCA_964202525.1 Pirellulales bacterium | reverse complement strand
CGTGCTGGCGGCAATCCGCGGCGCCGCGTTGGCCCAGGGCCGCGTGGACAACGCTCGAGTTGAGGCCTCCATCGCCGGCACGGCCGTGGTGTTCGGCATCGCCGACGGCGATCGCCTGCGGTGGGAGGCGATTCCTGCCGACGAGATCGTGATCGACCACGTGGCGCAGGCACCGGCCGTCGAGGATCCGGCGGAGCGGAGGCTCCGCTGGTTTGCCGCACGGCTCGAGCATCCGCACGAGTCGATCGCCGCCGACGCGTTCACCGAGTTCGGCCTGGCGGCCTTCGAGAGCGTCCGCGCGGTCGCCGATGCGTTCGACACCGCGCGGCTGCAGACCTGGCTCGACGACGAGCGCATCGACCGGCGCCGACGCGGTTTCTACGGCCTCGCCCTCGGCCTCACCGCCCGCGCGCACGGCGGGACGGCTCGCGGCGCTGCGATCGCGGCGCTCCGGGCGGCGGTGGACGCTCCGGGATCCGATCTGCGAGCGGGATACGACGGCATCCTCGGAGGCCTGCTCGTCGCGGAGGGGGCCGCGGCGCTCGACGAGCTCGCCGATCGCGGCCTGTTCGCAGCGACCACGCGGGCCGGCGATGCCCGCCATGCGCTCGCTGCCCTGCGGTTCGCGTGGGAGAGCCTCGGCAACACCATCCCGCGAGACGCAGTGGCGGCGGCGACGGCGGGCCTGCTCGACAATCCCGCCGTGGCGGCCGACGTGGCGGTCGACCTCGCTCGCTATCGACGCTGGGACGACCTCGACCGCGTGGCGGTGCTCTGGACCTCACTCGGCCGCGACGATCCGCTCGTCCGCCGGGCGGTGGCTGGCTACCTCGAGGCCTGTCCGCTGTCGGCTGCGGCCGGACATCGCGAGCGGCTCGCCGCAGCGGATCCGGTCGCGTGGCAGGCGGCCCGCGCGGCCGCGGCCGGCCCTGCCCGCTGACGGGCTCCCGCGGCGCGGCCCCGCTGGCGACGCGGGTTGCGGACCTGCGCTTTTCGGCGATATTTTCGGACTCGGATGGCCTTCCTTCCCGCCGCGAGTCCCACGCGATGAAGATTCACGAGTTTCAGGCCAAGGACCTGCTGCGTTCCGCCGGCGTGCCGGTGCTGGCCGGCAAGGTCGCTCGAACGCCCGACGAGGCCGCCGCCGCGTTCACCGCGCTCGGCACCCCGGTGTGTGCCGTCAAGGCCCAGATCCACGCCGGCGGCCGCGGCAAGGGGAAGGTGCAGGGCTCGGAGCAGCGGGGCGTGGAGCTCGCGAAAACTGCGGCCGACGCCCAGCGGATCGCCGCCGGGCTGCTCGGCAACACCCTGGTCACCATCCAGACCGGCCCCGAGGGGCAGGTCGTGCGGCAGGTGTTCGTGGAGAGCGGCTGCGCGATCGACCGCGAGCTCTACTGCGCCGTGCTCGTCGACCGCCGCGTCGGCTCCCCCGTGCTGATCGCCAGCACCGCCGGCGGCATGGACATCGAGGAAGTGGCCGTCAAGACGCCAGAGCTGATCCTCACCGAGCCGTTCGACGCCGACCGCGGCCTCGGCGCCTACCAGGCCCGGGTGCTCGCCTCGAAGCTCGGCCTGCCCACGGCTAGCTGGCGGCACGCCGAGGCCTTCTTCCGGAAGCTCTGCCAGGCGTTCGTCGATCTCGACGCCTCGCTCGTCGAGATCAACCCGCTGGTGCTCGCGAAGGACGGCTCCCTCGTGGCCCTCGACGCGAAGATGACGTTCGACGACAACGCCCTCTTCCGCCACAAGGACATCGCGGCGCTCCGCGACGAGGCGGAGGAGGAGCCGGCCGAAACGCGGGCCGCAGCGGCGGGCCTCTCCTACGTGAAGCTCAACGGCACGATCGGCTGCCTCGTCAACGGCGCCGGTCTGGCGATGAGCACCATGGACCTCGTGAAGTACCACGGGGGCGAACCGGCCAACTTCCTCGACGTCGGCGGCGGGGCGGATGTGAAGCAGGTGACCGAGGCCTTCCGGATCATCCTCTCAGATCCGCACGTCAAGGCGATCCTGGTCAACATCTTCGGCGGCATCATGCGGTGCACCACGATCGCCACCGCGCTGGTCGAGGCCTCGAAAACGATCGGCTTCACCGTGCCGCTCGTCGTCCGCCTCGAGGGCACGGAAGTCGAGGAGGGCAAGAAGATCCTGGCTGCGAGCGGCGCGGCGATCATCACCGCCGACGGCCTGACCGACGCCGCCAAGAAGGTCGTGGCCGCCGCCAAGGCCTGACCTCCCATCCACTCTCCCGAATCACCCACTCCCCACGGACAGCCATGAGCATCCTCGTCAATCGCGACACGCGGGTCATCTGCCAGGGCATCACCGGCAAGGTCGGCGAGTTCCACACCCGCGGCTGCCTCGACTACGGCACGCGGATGGTGGGCGGCGTCACGCCCGGCAAGGCGGGCGAGGAGGTCGCCGGCCTGCCCGTGTTCAACACGGTGGCCGAGGCCCGCGACGCCACCGGCGCGAATGCCACCATGATCTTCGTGCCCCCCGCCTTCGCGGCCGACGCGATCCTCGAGGCGATCGATGCCGGCATCGAGCTGGTGATCGCGATCACCGAGGGGATCCCGGTGATCGACATGGCCCGGGTGATGCCGGTCGTGAAGGCCTCGAAGAGCCGGCTCATCGGCCCCAACTGCCCGGGTGTGATCACCCCGGGGCAGTGCAAAATCGGGATCATGCCGGGCTACATCCACACCCCCGGCCACGTGGGCGTGATGAGTCGCTCCGGCACGCTCACCTACGAGGCGGTCTGGCAGCTCACGCAGCTCGGCCACGGCCAGAGCACCTGCGTGGGCCTTGGCGGCGACCCGCTCGTCGGGTCGTCCTTCATCGACATCCTCGAGCTCTTCCAGAACGACCCCGATACCCACTCGATCCTGATGATGGGCGAGATCGGCGGCTCGGCGGAAGAGGAGGCGGCGGAATACGTGAAGCACCACGTGACCAAGCCCGTGGCCGCCTTCATCGCCGGCCGCACGGCGCCCCCGGGCAAGCGGATGGGCCACGCGGGCGCCATCATCTCGGGGGGCAAGGGCACGGCCGAGGCCAAGCTCTCGGCCCTGCGGGACGCCGGTATCGAGGTGGCCGAGAGCCCCGCCGACATGGGTGCTGCGATGGTCCGGGCCATCGAGAAACGCCGCTCCTAGGCCTGCACCGAACCAGCGCGGCCCGGGCTGCGTACCGATCCTGGCATGAGGCGGCTTTTCCGGCCATAATTCGGCCGGGCCGACGAGATCACCCGGTGCAGCCATGAAGCGGAAGAAGTCGTTTGGCCGGATCGAGGCCCTCGAGCCCCGCCAGGTGATGCACGTCGAGGTGCTCGCCCCGCTCGCGGACGTCACCGCCGCCCCCGGATCGGCACCGGCGAGCATCTCGCTCTCGGGGCGGTTCGACGACCACCATGTGACCGGCACAGTCGTGCGGTTCGACGTCAACGCCGCGGTACCCGACGACAAGGTCTACGTCGAGCTCTTCGATCAGCCGGGCGAGAACCGGCTGCGGACCACGCCCGCCACGGTCGCCAACTTCCTCTCCTACGTCGACGGCGGGCACTACGAGAACACGATCATCCACCGTTCGGTGCCGGGATTCGTGGTGCAGGGGGGCGGGTTCACCGCCACCGGAACCGCGGAACTCGTCGACAACGTCACGCAGTTCGCGGCCGTGGTCAACGAGCCCAAGCCGACCACGGCCACCGCCCCCAACAACGTCCGCGGCACGATCGCGATGGCGAAGCTCGGCAGCGATCCCAATAGCGCCACCAACCAGTGGTTCTTCAACCTCGCCGACAACTCCGCGAATCTCGACAACCAGAACGGCGGTTTCACGGTGTTCGGCCGTGTGCTCGGCTCCGGCATGGCCGCGGTCGACGCCATGGCCGCGGTGCCGCGGTTCGGATACGCCTCGCCCTACGACACGGTGCCGCTGCGGAATATCCCCGGAGCGAACCCGAGCACGGATCCCAACTTCACCAACTCGCCGGTGAGCACCGTCACGCTCACCCGCGACAGCTTCGTGCTGTTTCCCCGGATCGTCCGCGTCGCAGAGCTCGTCTACACGGTGTCCACCACCGCACCGGCGCTGGTCACGCCCACGATCGAGTCCGACGGCACGCTCCGGCTTGCCTATGCCCCAGGTGCGACCGGCACCGGCTCGGTGACGGTGCGGGCCACGAGCGTCCACGATGCGACGTCGTTCGCCGAAGACACCTTCGAAGTCCGCGTCGCGCCGCCGGTGGCGCCGGCGCCGAACGCCATCATCGGACTCACGGACGGCGAGCTGATCGTGAGCCGGGCTTCCGGAGGCACGTTCACGACCGCGGCCCCGGTGCCGCTGGCGGCGGGCCATGGCTGGGTCAATGCCGTGGCCGGTGACTTCGACGGCGACGGCCTGACCGACACCGCCACGCAGACCTCGGCCGGCGTCTGGTGGGTGACGAGGACGACCGCGACGGGCACCGCGGCACCGTCGCAGTGGGGATCCCTGGCGATCTACCAGTTCCCCACGGTCGGCGACTTCAACGCCGACGGCAAGGACGACATCGCCGTCCGCAACGCCAACAACGGTGCCTGGCAGGTGCTCACGAGCACCGGCTCAGCGTTCAGCCCGAGCCGCTTCGGCCGCTGGAACAACGAGCTGACCTGGACGAACGTGTTCGCCGCCGACTTCAACGGCGACGGCAAGCACGATCTCGTCGGCCAGCGGAGCGACACCGCCTGGGTCGTGGCCGCGAGCACCGGCACCGCCTTCGCCTCGACGGTCTGGACCTTCTTCTCGAGCGGCCAGTTCGGCACCGTGGGCGACTTCAACGCCGACGGCCGGACCGACATCGCCGTCCGCAATGCCTCCAATGGGGTCTGGCGGGTGCTCGTGAGTTCGGGATCCAGCTTCACGGCGGTCAAGTTCGGCACGTGGGCCACCGACACGACCTGGACGAACGTGCTCGGCGGCGACTTCGACGGCGACGGCCGCACCGACTTGGTCGGCCAGCGGGCAGACGGGGCCTGGCACGTCGCCCGGAGCACGGGCACCTCCTTCACGACGACGATCTGGAGCTACCTGGCGTCGAACCAGTTCGCGACGGTCGGTGACTTCAATGCCGACGGTCGGTCCGACGTCGCCGTCCGCAATGCGCCCAACGGCGCTTGGCGGCTGCTGGCCAGCAGCGGGGCGACGTTTTCGTCGACCAAAGCCGGCGACTGGCCCACCGCCAAGGCGTGGAGCCGGGCCTTCGCCGCCCACGGCTGAGCGGCCGGCCGGGCCGCGCGAGGCTACACTGGCTTCGTCATGCGGATCAGCCTGTTCATCCCCTGCTTCGTCGATCAGATGGCCCCCCGGGTCGGTCTCGCGGTCGCCCGCGTGCTCGAGCGGCTCGGCCATACCTGCCAGTTTCATGCGGCCCAGACCTGCTGCGGCCAGCCGAGCTTCAACGCCGGCTACTGGGACGAGGCCCGGGCCGTGGCGATCCGGGCCCTGGGGGTCTTCGCCGGGGACGAGGCGGTGGTCGGACCGAGCGGCTCCTGCGTGGCCATGATGCGGGTGTTCTATCCGCAACTCCTCGCCGGCACGCCGCATGAGACTGCCGCGTTCGACCTCGCCGCCCGAACGTTCGAGTTCGGTGAGTTTCTCGTCGAGAAACTGGGCGTGACCGACGTGGGGGCGACGTTTCCGCATCGCGTGACCTACCACGATGGCTGCCACGGACTCCGCGAACTCCGCATCAAGGAGGCCCCCAGAGCGCTCCTGAGGGCGGTCAGGGACCTGGAGCTGGTGGAGTGCGACGAGCCAGAAAGCTGCTGCGGCTTCGGGGGACTCTTCAGCGTGAAGTATCCGATGATCTCGACCGCCATGGCCGAGGTGAAG
>CAXNJC010000094.1:0-5941 GCA_964202525.1 Pirellulales bacterium | reverse complement strand
ATCCGCTCGGACCTCGCGTGATGCAGCCCGCATCGCTTACGCGATTGCGGCTTCCTGGAAGCGTAACGGCGTGAGCCGTACGGCTGCGTCATCATCCGCTCGGACCTCGCGTGATGCAGCCCGCATCGCTTACGCGATTGCGGCTTCCTGGAAGCGTAACGGCGTGAGCCGTACGGCCGAAGCGCCGGCGGCATCCGAGTGAACCGAGGCCAGGAGGGCCGAGGTGAACGTCCGGCGACGGAGCGTGGGCAGCCCCGGGCCACCACAGCGGCCCGCGTCACGCGAGCTCGAATACCGCCTCGATCTCGACGGCCACACCGAGCGGCAGCGAGCCAGCGCCGAACGCGCTCCGCACGCCCACGCCCTTGTCCGGTCCCCAGACCTCGGCGAACAGCTCGCTGCAGCCGTTGATCACGTGCGGGTGCTGCACGAAGTCGGCCGGGCAGTTGACGAGGCCCATCAGCTTCACCACGCGGCCCACGCGGTCGAGACTGCCGAGACTGGCCTCGAGCGTGGCGAGAATCGAGAGGCCCGTGAGGCGGGCCGCCGCCTTGCCGGCGTCGGCGTCGAGGTCGACGCCCACCTTGCCCTTCACGAGCGAGCCGTCGGGCTGGAGCGGCAGGTGGCCCGACACGTACGCGAGCCGCTCGACGATGAGGCAGGGCTTGTAGGCGCCGGCCGGCTTCCCTACGGGGGGCAGCACGAGGCCGAGTTCGGCGATCCGGGCGTGGGGCGAGGTGGACATCGAGGTTTCCTTTCGGGGAGGCGGCCAGCGGGCGTCAGCCGACGTGCGCGGGGGCGTGGAGGGCCGCGTCGATGCGGGCGAGAATCGTGGTCACGATCTCGCGGTCGCTCGTCGGCCGGCGGGGGCTCTTGGGATGCGGCTCGTCGGTGGCGATCAGGCCCTGCAGGTGGAGGGCCTGGGCCATGGTGTGCTTGTAGGCCGGCACCGGGGGGCGAAATGCGAAATCGCCCAGGGCCTGGAGGGCGTCGTCGAGCTCGTCGAACCGCGAGTCGCCGGCGGCCCACCAGGCGTCACGCTGGGCGAAGGCAGCCGGCGCGGCGGTCGAGAGGCCGAGCAGCCAGTCGCTGCCGTAACGCACCATGTCGATCGCGAGGTCGTTGCCGGTGAAGACCTTGAACTCGGGCCTCACGCGGTCGCGAAGGGCGAGCCGCTCCCATTCGAGCCGCCGCGAGAGCGACGAGTGCTTGGCCCCGAGGCAGGACGGGATCTGCATGAGCTCCGCGTAGCCGTCGAGCGACAGCATCCGGCCGCAGGGCACGAAGGCGGTGCCGAGTTCGAAGCCGATGAACGACGGCATGCGGCGGGCCAGGGCCTTGTAGCCGGCGAGCATCGCGGCATCGCCTCCGGCGGTGAGGCCGTACGACGGGAAGATCACGGGCGTGGCAGCGGCCGCGAGGATCATGTCGATCTGCCGCCCGTAGGCCGGCTCGTCGAACGCCGCCCCCGGCTCGTCTACCACGCACGCCCCGGCCACGAGCCCGCCCTGCGGCCCGACCGCGTCGCGGGCGATCCGCAGCGTCTCGCGGCGGGTGGTGTCGTCGATGAGCTGCACGTAGCCCGTGTCCATGTTGATGGCGGGCGTGATGCCCGCGGCCGACGTGCGGGCAACGTGGGCGGCGAAGCCGTCCCAGTCGACCGAGCGGTCGGCCTTCATGGGCAGGAGGATCGCCGACATGCCGGTGATGGTCCGGCGTGGGCGAACGAGCGATGCAGGGTCGACGGATGTGGTGGCTGTCATGGGGGACAGTATCGGCAAAGAAGCCGACGTCGCCAATGCTAACGCGGCGCCACCCCCATCGCTCACGCGATTGGGCTCCCTGATCCAGGAAGCGTAACGCCGTAAGGCGTACGGCAGCACCTCGCGTGGCCCTCACGCGCAACGCACCCCGGCTGCCCTCATCTGCTTCCAGGCCGCGGCGAGCGATCCATCGAGGTCGATGCCCCGGCAGCCAGCCTCCACCACCGTGACGTCGTAGCCCAGCCGACGGCCGTCGAGGGCCGTGTGCAGCACGCAGAAATCGGTCGCCAGGCCCGCGAGCACGACCGCGCGGGCGTCAGTCTCGCGCAGCAGTGCCTCGAGCCCCACCGGGGCGAGGCCGTCGTTCTCGAAGAACGCGGAGTAGGCGTCGGCCTCGGCTCGCAGGCCCTTGCGGAGCACCACGGCGTGCGGCGGCACGCGCAGCGCCGGATGCAGCTCCGCGCCCGCCGACCCGGCGACGCAGTGCTCAGGCCAAAGCAGCTGCTCGCCCGCGGTCAGCGAGAGCCGGTCGCCGACGCGTCTCCCAGGGTGGCTCGACGCGAACGACACGTGGCCTCGCGGATGCCAGTCCTGCGTGACGATCACCCGCTCGAAGGCGGCGACCAGGCCGTTGACGACCGGCAGGATCTCCTCGGCATCGGGCACCTCGAGCGCACCGCCCGCGCAGAAGTCGCGCTGCACGTCCAGGACCACGAGGACCGACGTCGTCATGAGCTGCCCTCGGTCCCCATGTGGTCAGACGCAAGCCTACCGCAAACTCGCCGCCGCTACCGAGGCTGCCGCTGCGGGCGAGGCGTCGCTTACGTATGCTCGGGGCCTCCCCGCAGGAAGCATCTATGTCGTCCTATCCCCGCGTCGCCCGGTTCCGTTCCGTCGACGAACTCCGAGTCCACCTCGCCTCGCTCCACGCTCCAATCCCGCTTGACGACGCGCCGCTCGCCGCCGCCGGCGGCTCGCCCCTCGCCCAGCCGCTCGTCCTCGGCGGCCGCACGGTGGGCAACCGCTGGTGCATCCATCCGATGGAGGGCTGGGACGGCAGCCCGGAAGGCGCGCCCACCGACATCCTGCTCCGCCGCTGGCGGCACTTCGGACTCAGCGGCGCGAAGCTGATCTGGGGCGGCGAGGCGGTGGCCGTGATGAACGAGGGCCGCGCGAATCCCAATCAGCTCTGCGCGCCAGCCTGCGGCCCGGGTGGCTTCGCGGCCCTGCTCGCCGAGGTGAAGACCGCCCACCGCGAGGCCTTTGGCCGCGACGACGATCTTGTGGTGGCGCTGCAGCTCACGCACTCGGGCCGGTTCAGCAAGCCGGTGGCGAGCGGCCGCATCCCGCGAATCGCCTACCACCACCCGCTGCTCGACGCCCGCCACGGCGTGAACCCCGCCGACGCCGGGTGCGTGCTCACCGACGACGACGTGGAGCGGCTGATCGACGCCTACGTGGCCGCGGCGCGGGATGCCGACGCCGCCGGCTTCGACATGGTCGACCTGAAGGCATGCCACGGCTACCTCGTGCACGAGTTCCTCTCGGCCCGCCGCCGCCCCGGCCGCTTCGGCGGCGACTTCGCCGGCCGCACCCGGCTGCTCACCACGCTCATCGAGCGGGTGAAGGCGGAGTGCCCGCGGCTCCTGATCGGCGTGCGGCTCTCGCTCTTCGACATCGTGCCCTGGCACATGGTGAACGGCCACGGCGAGCCGTTTTCATTCGGTGACTCGCTCCCCTACGACTGTGGCTTCGGCGTCGATGAGCAGAACCCGCTGGCCTACGACCTCGCCGAGCCGATCACGCTCCTGAAGGTGCTCCGCGATCTCGGCGTGTGTGCGGTGAACCTCACGGCCGGCAGCCCCTACACGGTGCCGCATGTCCAGCGGCCCGCGGCGTTTCCGCCGTCGGATGGCTACCCGCCGCCGGAGGATCCGCTCATCGGCGTGTGGCGGCAGATCGACGCCTGCCGGCAGGCCAAGGAGGCGGTGCCCGACCTGCCGCTCGTCGGCTCGGGCTACACCTACCTCCAGGACTATCTCGTCCACGCAGCGCAGGCGGTGGTGGCCCGCGGCTGGATCGACTCGGTGGGTCTCGGCCGGATGGTGCTCTCGTATCCGGCGCTGCCGGCCGACGCGCTCGCGGGCACCCCGCTCGTGCGCGGGTCGATCTGCCGCACCTTCTCCGACTGCACGACGGCTCCGCGGCACGGCCTCCGCAGCGGCTGCTATCCGCTCGACGCCTACTACAAGGCGCTGCCCGAGGCGGCCGACGTGAAGGCGATCAAGGCCCGGGCTGAGGCGTGACCGCGGCCTTGCTCGGCAGCACCCAGATGTTGCGGTAGCGGACCGGATTGCCGTGGTCCTGGAGGAAGAGCGGCCCCGTGGGCCCCTCCTCGCCGCGGACACCACCCGGCGTGACCTTCGCGATCTCGATGTCGTCGTGGATCACCACACCGTTGTGCCGCACGGTCATGCGGGCATTCGTCACCTTGCGGCCGCCCTCGAACCGCGGGGCGGTGACGTCGATGTCGTAGGTCTGCCACGCCAGCGGCGGCAGGCACATGTTCACGGCAGGCGGCTTCACGGAATACACCCCACCGCACTCGTTGTCGCGGCCCTCCAGGCCGAAGCTGTCGAGCATCTGCACCTCATACACGCCCATCACGTAGGCGCCGCTGTTGCCGCGGGCCTGACCCGACGCCTCGGGCATGTACGGCAGGCGAAACTCGATGTGCCAGCGGGCGTCGCCAAACGACTGCCGCGTGGTCATGCCCTCCATCACGAGTCCGTCGTCGGTGAGCCGCGGCGTCACGAGCGTCTCCCGTTCGTCCACCGGGCCGGCCCCGTCCACGAGCACGATCGCGCCCTCCGGCGGGGCCGCACCGAGCGTGGGGCTCGTCCGCTCCACCTTGGCGAGCGTGGCGACGACGGCGCCGTCGTCGCCCACCACGTCGGCCTTGCCCTGCCGGATCACGCCCCGCCGCGACACGCCCGCGGAGTCGACTCCCTCCACGGTCACGCGGGCTTCGGCCCCCTCGCCAACCCGCGTGCCCTTCGCCATCTCCTTCATCGGGGCCTGCCAGCCGTCGCCGGGCAGGCCGCCCGGAAACGCCACCACGTCGAATGCCCCGTTGCCGCGAGCGATCACCTGCAGGCCCACCTTCAGCGGCTGCCCGTCGATCGGAATCTCGCCGACATACTCCCCCTGAAACGGGAAGTCGGCGTCGGCCTTCGCCGGGTCGGTGGAGGCCGGGTTCGCGGCGGCCCGGACAGCCGGCAGGCCGACGGATGCGAGCATGCAGGCCACGACGAACCAGTGCCGATCAGTTTGATTCACGACTCGACCCTCGCGACAGGCGATCACCGGGGACCGACAGCATACACGTGAAGCCACGTGTCCGGGGCAAGCCCCACAGCGTTCACGCCGAGCTCCCGCGTCGCTGCCGAGAGCGGCCCGCTGGCCCCCGCCGTGTGACCTATACTGCCAACGCCGTTTTTCCCGCCCCGCGTCCGGTAGGTGTGCCGATGCCCTGGTCGCTCCCCCTATCGCGCGCGGCCGAGCTGATGGACGACCCGGAGATCGCCGAGGCGGACCACCTCCACGCGCTCTCGGCGCTTGCCCGCATCAATCTCGTGTCGCGGACGGCGGCCCAGCTCACGAAAGCCGTCGGCGAGTTGCTCGACGGCAGCCCATGCCCGGGCGACTGCACCGTGGTCGACGTGGCCTGCGGCGGCGGCGACGTGACGCTCGACCTCGCGCGACGTCTGCGTTGCCCTGCGGGGGGCGGCCCGCGGGTGCTCGGCGTCGACGTCAGTCCGCGGGCGATCGAACGGGCGCGGGCCGTGGCCGGCCATCGCGGCAGCGACGCGGCGTTCGAGCCGCGCGACGTGCTCGCCGACGGCTGCCCCCCCTGCGACGTCGCCGTGAGTTCGCTGTTCCTGCACCATCTCGACGACGCCGCGGCCTGCCGGCTGCTGAGGAGCCTGGCCACCGCGGTCCGCGTCGGGATCGTCGTGTCGGATCTCGTCCGCAGTCGCATCGGCCTCGGGCTCGCCGTCGTCGGCACCACCCGGCTCTCGCCGTCGCGGGTCGCCCGCGGGGACGGCCCGCTCTCCGTGCGGGCAGCCCGCACGCCCGCCGAGTATCGCCGGCTCTGCGACGCCGCGGGGCTCGAT
>CAXNJC010000093.1:0-5955 GCA_964202525.1 Pirellulales bacterium | reverse complement strand
GAACTTCGCGGTCGTCAGCCGCATGCCCACGCCGGCCGACTCCAGCGGAAAGATGCCCTGGATGGAGCCCTTGCCGTAGCTCCGCGCCCCGACGATCGTACCGCGGGCGTGGTCGCGGATCGCGCCGGCGAAGATCTCGCTCGAACTGGCGGAGTCGCCGTCGATGAGCACCACCAGCGGCATCCGCCAGGTGCCGGGACGGCCGGCGGAATAGTTGAAGTCTTCATCCGGGCTTCGGCCCCGCGTGGACACCACGAGACCGCGATCGAGGAACAGGTCGGCGACATCCACGGCGGCCGAGAGCAGCCCGCCCGGGTTGCCCCGCAAGTCGATCACCAAGGCCCGCATACCGGCCGCGTCGAGCCGTCGCAGGGCGGCCTCCAGGTCGGTCGCCGTGGTCTTCTGGAAGGAGGTGAGCTTCAGCCCGGCGATGCCGGCCGCAGGGTCGAGCATCCGCACCTGCTCGACGCTCGGCACCTCGACGTGCTCGCGGCGCACCGTGACCGCCCGGGCGGGAGCTGGGGCCCGGAGGATGGCGAGCGTGACGAGCGAGCCCTCCGGACCCTGCAGGAGGTGCGCGGCCTCGTCGACGCTCATGCCGCCGATCGGCCGGCCGCCGACACCCACGAGATGGTCGCCGGCACGGATGCCCGATCGCTCCGCGGGGCTGCCCGGGATCACGTGCACCACGAGGAGCCCGTCGGGGGCGGTCTTCAGCTCCACGCCGAGCCCCACGAAGTTGCCCTCGATCTGGGCGTAGAGATCGTCGAGCTGGCCGTTGGTGAGAAACGCCGAATATTCGTCGAGCCCGCCGACCGCGGCCGCCGCCATCTCCATCAACACCACGGCCGACGGGATGCCGAGAATCGAGTCGGCGGCACGGGCCACCCAGGCGGCCATCGCCTCGGCGTCGGCTCGCGAGGCCACGCCGCGGGCACTGACGATCCGCGTGACCTGCTCGTGAAACAGCGCCCGCCGCTCGGCGGATGCCTGGCCGCCATACGCGGCGGCGAACGCCGGCTCGTCGAGGGCGACATCGATCGCCCGCATGCCGCGGTCGAGCAGCCGGCGGAAATCGGGTGTGTCAACGTGGTGCGACTCGATTCGCGACAGCACCTCGGCGTACACCCGCCGGGCATCGCTCTCCGGGAGTGAGGCCACCTGCGTGCGGAACGCCGGCTCGGAGTGCCGGCGAGCCACGTCGCAGTGCAGCTTCGCGAGGTCGTACTGGTGACGGAGCGACGGGGCGAGCGTGCCCTTGCGGGCGGCGGTCTCGCAGATGCCCACCACATCGGCCCAGCGGCCCTGATGGACGAGCGCGGTGGCCCGAGCCGCCAGATCCTCGTGGGGAACAGCAGCCACGATCGCCGCGTCGGGCGGCTCCGGCGCGAGTGGCGCGGCAGCTACCGAGCGGAACCCCAGCAGGCAGATCGCGAGCACACCCCACATGGCCGTCTGGCGACCGCGCCGACTGGCACCGCTCGTTGGCAGGGGGCGGACGACTGACACGTGGGCATCCGTTCGCAATCGCCGCGAAAGGTCGCGGCAGCCGGCGGTCGCTCCATCTGACCGCCCGCGATTATGGATCACGAAATCGCGCCGGGCAAAAATCCGGACGGGCTGGAAACGGCGTTTTCGGGCCTGCGCACGCCCCCGTAACCGCTACGACCGGCAGCGTCACCCGGGCCGACGCTCGGTTGACACGTTGGTAGGATAGGGGCGTGATGCGCGACCCCGCCACGATCGGGCCGGATGACCCCAACGACGGTCTCGTGTCGGCGGAGCAGCAGGCCCAGGTCACGCTCGTGCTGCTCGACCAGGTTCGCGGTGGCGACGCCGACGCGGTGAACCGCCTGCTGGAGCGGCACCGCAACGCCATCCGGCGGATGATCGACAACCGCATGGACCGCGTGATCGAGCGGCGGGTCGATGCCAGCGACATCGTGCAGGACGTGATGATCGAGGCCAACCGTCGGCTCGGCGACTACCTCGCCAATCCGACCATGCCGTTCCGCCTCTGGCTGCGGCACATGGCCCGCGATCGCCTGATCGACGCCCACCGTCGGCATCGCGTGGCCGCCAGCCGCAGCCTCGACCGCGAGGTTCCCCTGGTCACGCACGATGCGGAGTTGTCCGCAGACGACGGCTTCGCCGCCGTGGCCGACCGCGACCTCACGCCCGCTGCGGCCGCCACCTGGCACGAGCTCGAGCGCCGGTTCGCGGCCGCCGTGGAACGCCTCGACGACGACGACCGCCGGATCGTGCTCCTGCGTCATTTCGAGCACCTCTCGACGGCCGAAGCCGCCGAGGTGCTCGGCCTCACCAAGCCCGCCGCGGGAATGCGCTACCTGCGGGCGATGCGGCGGCTCCGCGGCCTGCTCGACGGAGGCTCGGCCGAGGCCTGACGCCTCCCCCGACGGGGCGCGCCTATCATCCTGAGCGTCCATCGATCACCGACCCCAGCGTCTTCCGCTCCCCGCACTCATGTCGCCTCGCCCGCACGCCGACGACGTTCTCGCGCCCGATCGCGAGGAGACACTCGCCCTGCTCGTCGAGCAGCTCTCCGAGTGCGCGCCGGCCGACGCCCAGCGGCTACTCGAGTCGTTGGTCCGGGAGCATCCCGACCTCGCGCCTCATCTCCGGGAGCTCTTTGCCGCGATGTCGGTGGCCGACTTCGTGGCCCACGCCTCGACCGTGATGCTATCGCCCGACCGCCCGGCCGGCGTCGCCCGCAGCGCGGTCGACACGACCTCGTCGGGCTCGACGGACCGCTCCGCCACTCCGTCCCAGTCGGGCGGCTTCGTCCCGGGAGGCACGCTCCTCCCAGCCACCTTCGGCGACTACGAGCTCCGCGAGGAACTCGGACGGGGGGGCATGGGCATCGTCTACCGGGCGGTGCAGCGGAGCCTCGGCCGCAGCGTGGCCGTGAAGATGCTCCTGCGCCGCGACCTCGCCAGCCCTGCCGACCTGGCCCGCTTCCGCAGCGAGGCCGAGGCCGCCGCCCGGCTCGATCATCCCGGCATCGTGCCGATCTTCGAGGTCGGCGAGCACGACGGCCTGCCGTACTACAGCATGCGGCTGATCGAGGGCACGACGCTGGCCAAGCGGCTGGCCCAGGGCCCGCTTCCGCCGCGGGAGGCCGCGGCACTGCTCGCCAAGGTCGCCGATGCGGTCCAGGCGGCCCACGCCGGCGGCGTGCTCCACCGCGACCTGAAGCCGTCGAACATCCTGATCGATGCCGCCGGCGAACCGCTCGTCTCCGACTTCGGGCTGGCAAAGCGGCTGGAGAACTCCGACTCCGTCACGCACACCGGCGCGATCCTGGGCACGCCCTGCTACATGTCGCCTGAACAGGCCGCGGGCAGCCGTGGCGACATCGGGCCTACGAGCGACGTCTGGAGCCTCGGCGCCATCCTCTACCAGACGCTCTGCGGCCGGCCTCCGTTCCAGGCTTCGACGCCGATGGACACGCTCCTGGCGGTGCTCGAGGCCGATCCGCCGGCCCCGCGGTCGATCGCCCCCGCGGCCGACCGCGACCTCGAGATGATCGCGCTCAAGAGCCTGCAGAAGCCGCAGGACCTCCGCTACGCGACGGCCGGGGATCTTGCCGCCGACCTCCGGGCAGCCCTCGCCGGGGAACCGATCGCCGCCCGCCGCGGTGGCTTGGCCGATGTGGTCGGTCGGCTGTTCCGCGAGACCCACCATGCGGTGGTGCTCGAGAACTGGGGCCTGCTCTGGATGTGGCACTCGGTGGTGGTGTTCGCCCTGTGCTGCATCACCGACGTGCTGGCCTGGCAGGGCGTTGTGAGCCGCTGGCCTTATCTCGTGCTCTGGGGCGGCGGGCTCGCAATCTGGGCGCCGATCTTCTGGGCCCTGCGGCATCGCAACGGCCCGGTGACGACGGTCGAACGGCAGATCGCCCACGTCTGGGGTGGGAGCATGATCGCCAGCACCGGTTTGTTCGCGATCGAACAGCTGCTCGGCCTCGCCGTGCTCACTCTCTCGCCCGTGCTCGCACTCTTCGCCGGCCTCGTGTTCTTCGTGAAGGCGGGGATTCTCTCGGGCATCTTCTACGTGCAGGCGGCGGCACTGTTCGCGACGGCACTCTTGATGTGCCTCGTGCCCGACTGGCAGCACGTGCTCTTCGGGCTCGTGAGCGGCGCCTGCTTCTTCGTACCGGGGCTGAAGTACTTCCGCCAGCGGAACCGGCCGCAGTGAACGCACCGCGACGAGCCGGCGTGGGTGCGGGTTTGCAGGCTGCCAGCGTGCGAAGCCGACGGCCGGCTGCCGCGGTGGTGCTCATGCTGACGCTGATGGCCGTCGCGAGCGCCGGCGATTGGCCGCAGATCCTCGGCCCCGCGCGGAGCGGCGTTGCGGCGGCCGACGAGCGCCTGGCCGACGCCTGGCCGGCGGGCGGTCCGCGGCAGGAGTGGCGGCGGGACGTGGGCGCCGGCGTGGCCGGAGTGGCCGTCGTGGGCGATCGCGGGTTCCTGTTTCATCGCGTGGGCGACCGCGAGGTGCTCGAGGCGTTCGACGCGGCCACCGGCGAAACCCTCTGGAGCGACGGACATGCGACCGCGTTCGTGCCCCAGGTCGGCGGCAGCGACGGGCCGCTGTGTGCGCCGGTCGTGCACGCGGGCACGGTGGTCGTGTTCGGCGCGCAGGGCATGCTCGCCTGCATCGACGCCGCCACGGGCCGGCGGCTCTGGGAGCGGACCGTACACCACGACTTCGCTGCCCAGGAGGGCTACTTCGGCGCCGGGTCCACGCCGCTCGTGAGCGGCGGGCGGGTGATCGTGAACGTGGGCGGCCGGAAGGGGGATGCCGGCATCATCGCCTTCGAACTCGCGACGGGCGAGACGCTCTGGACGAGCACGCGCGAGGGGGCGAGCTACTCGGCGCCTGTGGCAGTCGAAGTGGCCGGCGTGCCGCACGTGCTGGCGGTCACGCGGCTCTCGTGCCTGCTGCTCGATCCGGCCACGGGCCGCGTCCGCTGGACGTTTCCGTTCGGCCAGCGCGGCCCGACGGTCAACGCGGCGACGCCGGTTCTGCTCGCCGCGGATCGGTTTCTCGTCACCGCGGCCTACGGGATCGGCAGCGTCTGTGCCACGTTCGACGCCGACGGCGCCCGGCCCGTATGGCAGGGTGTCGAGTCACTCGCGTCGCAGTATGCGACGCCCGTGCTCATCGATGGTCGGCTGTACGCGATCGACGGCCGCGACGATCTGCCTCCCGCCGACATGGTCTGTCTCGATCCCGACACGGGCCGCGTGCTCTGGCGGGAGGCGGGCTTCGGTTACGGCACGCTGCTGATGGCGGACGGCAAACTGCTCGTCGTGAAAACCGACGGTGAACTGCTGCTCGTGCGGCCCGACGCCGCGCGGCTCGACGTGCTCGCGCGGGCCCGGCCCTTCGCCGATGATCCCCGCGGCGGCCCGCTGCGGGCGCTGCCGGCGCTGGCAGGCGGCCGGCTCTTTCTCAGGAACGACCGCACGCTCGCGGCCCTCGACGTCGGCCGCTGAGCCGCTTGGCCCGTGGACCTCGGGCAGGCCCGCAGCGCTCACGCGATGGCGGCTTCCTGACGAACCGCACGGCCCGCGAGCGCTCAGGCAGCGGCACCGCGTACGCGGTACGGTCAGCCGGCGTCGTGCGTCTTGAGCGTGTCGGCGCCGAACGGCAGCGGCAGGAAGTCGGCCAGGCGGAACCTGCCGCGGCCGTCGATCACGATCACCGTGTCGGACGTGCCGAACTCGGCGATCACCTGCAGGCACGCGCCGCAGGGGGCGATCTTGGCGACGAGCGCACCCGACGAGTCGGTGCAGGTCAGCGCGATCCGCACGAGCCTGCGGCCTCCGGCCACCACGCCTGCGAAGATCGCCGACCGCTCCCCGCAGATAGTCAGGCCGTACGAGCCGTTCTCCACGTTGGCACCGCGATGAACGGCGGCGCCGGTCT
>CAXNJC010000092.1:0-5977 GCA_964202525.1 Pirellulales bacterium | reverse complement strand
CGCCTCCTTGATCCGCTTGAGCGACTGCTCGGCCTGCTGCACGTCGAACCGCGTCCGCTGGAGGATCATCTCCTCCGTCTCCTCGGTGAGGTCCTTGTCCTTGTACATCCGCTCGAGCTGCGTGAGCTCCTCCCGGGCATACTTCAGCCGCTCCTCGGCCGCCCGCACGGCGAACCGCGACTGCTCCTCGTTGGCGGCCTTGTCGATCGCGAGGAACCGGGCGAGGTCCTCCGCTGCGACCTTCGCCGCCCGCTCCGCCTCCGCCATCTCGATCGGGTGCAGGGCCTCGGCCGCCGGCAGCTCCTTGCGGGCGACCTCGAGCGCCGTCTCGCCGACCGCCAGGTCCACCCGCAGGTCGGCGATCGCCCGGTCGAGCTTCTCGGTGTCGAACTCGACGAGTGGGTCGCCGGCATTCACGCGGCTGCCGTGCGGCACCACGCGCGTCACGTCGAGCGGCTGCGACCACGCCTGCGGCCGGAACTCGACGACCGCGAAGTCGACCGGTTCGAAGGCCCCCGTCGCCGCGAGCACCGACTCGAACGGGCCCCGCTCGGCCACGGCCGTGTCTGCCGCCTTCTCCGGAGCCTTCTCCTGTGCGGGCTTCGCCGCCGGCTCGTCCGCAGCGGACGCCGCCGGGATCGAGGACGCGGCCGCCATCGCGATCAGGCACGCGGGCAGGGCCCGCATCGGGGAGATTCGTCGCATCGGTGGCATTCCGTGTTCCTCGTTGGCCCGATCGGCGGGCGGCATCCGCCCCGCTCCCGCGGCCCGGTTCGGACTGTACCATAGGAGCTCCTTCCGCCGTTCCGCCAGCCTCGCCCCGCATGCGTTCGCCACGATCGACCACCGACGACCTCCGGATCGCGGACATCAAGGAGCTTTCCCCGCCGGCGCACGTGCTCCGCGAGCTCCCCTGCTCCGAGGCGGTGGGGGGCGTTGTCGCGACGGCCCGGGCGACCATCCACCGCATCCTGCGGGGCGACGACGACCGCCTCGTCGCGGTGATCGGCCCCTGCTCGATCCACGACCCCGAGGCGGCGGTCGACTACGCCCGGCGGCTGGCCGCCGAACGCACGCGGCTCCGGGACGACCTGGAGGTCGTGATGCGGGTCTACTTCGAGAAGCCTCGCACGACGGTCGGCTGGAAGGGGCTGATCAACGATCCGGACCTCGACGGCACGTTCCAGATCAACAAGGGACTGCGGGTCGCCCGCGAGCTGCTCGTGGAGATCAACGATCTCGGCCTGCCAGCGGGCTGCGAGTTCCTCGACATGATCACGCCGCAGTACATCGCCGACCTGGTGGCTTGGGGGGCGATCGGCGCCCGCACCACCGAGAGCCAGGTGCACCGCGAGCTGGCGTCGGGGCTGTCGTGCCCCGTCGGCTTCAAGAACGGCACCGACGGCAACGTGCGGATCGCGGCCGAGGCACTCCTCGCCGCCCGGCGGCCGCATCACTTCCTCTCGGTCACCAAGGGAGGCCACACGGCGATCGTCGCCACCAAGGGCAACGACGACTGCCACATCATCCTCCGCGGCGGCGCCGCCCCGAACTACGACGCCGCGAGCGTGGCGTCGGCCTGCGACGTGCTCGCCCGCCACGGACTCGAGCCCACGCTGATGATCGACGCCTCGCACGGCAACTCGTCGAAGCAGCATAAGCGGCAGCTCGACGTGGCCGACGCGATCGCCGCCCAGCTCGAGGCGGGCGAGCGGAAGATCGTGGGCGTGATGGTGGAGAGCAATCTGGTCGACGGCCGGCAAGATCTGCTGCCGGGGCGGCCGCTGGTCCGCGGCCAGTCGATCACCGACGCCTGCCTCGGCTGGGACGACACCGTGAAGCTCCTCGACCGGCTCGCCGCGGGCGTCCGGGGCCGCCGCGCGGCCGCGACCGCGGCACACGCCGCCCCGACTCCTGCAGGACTCCCGCAATGACCGACCTGCCGCTCGAGATCTCCGTCGCCGACGCCGCGGCCCTCCTGCGCGGCCCGAGTGCTCCGCTGCTGCTCGACTGCCGCACGCCCGACGAGCACCAGACGGCCCGCATCGCCGGAACCATCCTGATTCCGATGCAGGAGCTGCCCGACCGCATCGGCGAGCTCGCGGGCCGCGAGGCCGAGCGGATCATCGTGCACTGCCACCACGGCATGCGAAGCCTGCGGGTGGCCACCTGGCTCCGCGGCCGAGGCTTCGCGGCCGCGCAGAGCATGGCGGGCGGCATCGACGCCTGGAGCGACGGGATCGATCCCGCCGTGCCGAAGTACTGACGCGGCAGCCGCGGCGTGCAACTCAGTCGTCGCTCATCACCGCCCGCCGCCGGCGGTCGAACTCCCGCTCCTCCGGCTCCCAGGCGGCGGCGATGTCTCGCGAGTCGACGCCGGCCTCGATGGCCTCCCGCTCGCGGGCCGACCCGAAGAGCAGGTCGATCGCGATCGGATCGGCGACGAACTCGTAGGGCTCGGTCCGCCAGGCAAACCGTTCCGGCGACTGCCGCCGCATCTCCACGAGCACCGCGAGGCCCGTTCGCACGGGCCGGAACGTGCCGCGGTCGGTGACGTGCAGCTGCACCCCGCCGCAGTCGCTGCCGGCGTGCTTCTGGAACGTGGGGCGATACGTCACCGGCCGAAAGGCGACGCCGGGCAGGCCGAGCCCGCCGAGCCGCCGTGCCAGCGCCGCGCCGTCGATCCAGGGCGCGCCGCAGATCTCGAATGGCCGCGTGGTGCCGCGGCCCTCGCTGAGGTTCGTGCCCTCGAGCAAGCACTGGCCCGGATAGACCACCGCGGTGTCGACGGTCGGCATGTTCGGCGAGGGCAGCACCCACGGCAGCCCGCAGGCGTCGCCGTAGTCGCTCCGTCGCCAGCCGGTGCAGCCGACCACCTCCACCGCGTCGTCGGCGAGCCCGAGGTCCCGGGCATAGAGCCGCGCCAGTTCGCCCATCGTGAGGCCATGCCGGCAGGCGATGTCGTGCGCGCCGACGAAGCTCTCGTAGCCGGGCCGCACGGCGGGCCCCTCCACCGCGACGCCGCCGATCGGATTGGGACGATCGAGCACGACCACGCGGATGCCGAGCGGTGCCGCCGCCTCGAGGCAGTACTTCATCGTGGCCTGGAAGGTGTAGTAGCGGCTGCCGATGTCGACGAGATCGACGACGAGCACGTCGATCCCGGCGAGCTGCGCGGCGGTCGGCCGCAGGCTCGCGGCAGTGCCGTCGTAGAGGCTCACGATCCGGGGCGCAGCGCCGCTCGGGTCGCTGCCGGCGATGCCTTCGAGGTCCTGGGCCTGGCCGTGAAACCCGTGCTCGGGCCCGAACACCGCCTCCAGGCGGACCCCCGACAGCCCGGCCACCACGTCCACCGCCGACCGCAGTCCGCGATCGACCGCCGGGGCGTGCGTGACCAGGCCCACACGCCGACCCTCCAGCCCGCCGCCGCCCTGGGCCAGCACGTCGAGTCCCGTGTGCACCATCCAAACCTCCATGCCGGGTGGGGTCCGGCGATTCCGCCGGGCCGCCACGGTCTTTTTTCTTGCCCCGCTGCAAGGCCGCTCCGATACTTTATTCGAGGCGGGCTTTTCCGGGGCGGATCGTCCCCGCGTGAGCCGGTGCACCACGCATCCCGCCGGGCTCCCGGGGACTCCACGTGCCCTGCCGACGCGATTCGCGACGCCTTCGAGCGGGCCAGGGCCGCGTCGCGCTCGAGCGTCTCGAGCCCCGGCTCGCCCTCTCCGCCGCCCCCGGACTCGTCGCCGTGGGCAGCCAGCCCCAGGGAGCGCTCACGGGCAGGATCGTCTACACGTCGGCGGGCCACGGCTGGCAGTGGAGCGACACGCTCAACCGCTATGCCACCGACCGCGGCAACCTGCTCTCGCTCGTCGAAGACTTCGGCAACCAGGACCAGCTCACGTTCTACGCCGACTCACTGTTCCGCGCCGGCGCCACCGTCGTGCCGATGCGGCCGATCGGCCGGCAGCCCGCGGAGGTGGTGGTCGACAACGATTCGGCCGACGTTGCCTGGAGCGGCTCCTGGAGCACCAGCACAACGGGCACCCGGTGGTACGACGAGGACTATGGCGCGGTGGCCGACTCGGCCCGGTACCGCTTCGCCACCGTCAGCGCCGCCGGCGAAACGGCCACGGCGACCTACGCGCCCACGATCCCGGCGGCCGGCTTCTACCCCGTCTATACCTGGGCATCGCCCGGCTCAAACCGCACCGACCAGCTCTACCGCGTCAACCACACCGGCGGCAGCACGCAGGTGCGGATCGACCATCGCAAGGTCGGCAACGGCTGGGTGTATCTCGGCACCTACCACTTCGCGGCTGGCCGCTCGTCCGCCGACGGCTCGGTCACGATCAGCAACGCATCGACCGCCGGCGGGTCGGTGGTGATCGCCGACGCGATCCGCTTCGGCAACGGCATGGGCGACGTGCCCTCCGGGCCCAACGGGATCGGCACGGGCGGCGTCTCGGGCTATCCGCGGGAAGACGAAAACTCGCTGCACTGGCTGTGGCGGTCGGTCGGGCAGTCGACCACGTTCACGAGTCCGTCGACCGTGATCGGCACCGACAACGTCTCGGCGCCGGCGCGGATGGCCGCGGAGATGAACGCCGACACCAATCCCTATGGCACCAGCGTCTACGTGGGCTTCCACTCCAATGCCACGACGGGCAACCCGAGCACGGCGACCGGCCGGGGCGCGATCGGCCTCGTGCACACGAGCAACCCCACGCCGAACCAGAGCAACCTCGCCACGGTGCTGGCCCGGCAGATCAACGTCGACATGCGGGCGCTCGACGGCCGCTTCGAGCATGACTGGAGCACACGCACGTCGTACTCGCTCGCCGGGTCCTACGGCGAGATCTCGAACCTCCGCGCGGACGACGAGTTCGACTCGACGATCATCGAGGTCGCCTTCCACGACAACACGGCCGACAACGCCCTCCTCAGAGACGCGCGGGTCCGCGACCAGCTCGCCCGCAGCACCTACGAGGGCACGCTCGAGCATTTCATCGACTTCCCCGGCACGACCGCCGCTCCGGTCAACGTCACCGTGCCGTCACCGCCGACGCAGGTGGCCGTGACGTCCACCGCCGACGGCCGGGCCACCATCACGTGGCTGCCGGGCCCGAGCTCCGCCGGGGGCGTCGACGGCGTGTTCGGCAGCCCGGCGACGGGCTTTCGCATCGAGGGATCGACCGACGGGCTCGGCTTCGACGGCGGCACGCCCGTGGCTGGAGGCGCGGCGCGGTCGCTCACGATCACGGGGCTCGACCCGACCGTCCCGTATCAGTTCCGCGTGGTCGCTACCAACGCGGGGGGCGCGTCGGCCCCGTCGGAGGTGGTCTCGGTGCTGCCGGCCGTCGGCCCGCGGCAGGTGCTCCTCGTCAACGGCTTCGACCGCATCGACAAGAGCCAGAACTTCAAGCTCACCTACCTGACGGGCGGGACGACCGAACGGGTCTGGGCCCGCTACGGCAACAGCCGCGATCAAGCCGCCGCGGTGCACGCTGCCATCCAGGCCGCCCGACCGGGCCTGCGGGTCGACTCCGCGAGCAACGAGGCCGTGGCCCAGGGAGCAGTGGGGCTCGGTGCCTACGACGCCGTGATCTGGATCCTCGGCACCGAGTCGACGGCCAATCGCACCTTCGACGCCACCGAGCAGGCCCTCGTCGAGCAGTTCGTGGCCGGCGGCGGACACCTGTTCGTGAGCGGCACGGAGGCGGGCTGGGACCTCGACGCCCAGAACAACGGCCGCACGTTCTTCCGCACCACGCTCGGCGCCGCCTACTCCGCCGACGACGCCGGCACCTACCAGGTGACCGCGGCGGGGGGGGGTATCTTCGCCGGGCTCTCGGGCTTCGGCTTCTCCAACGGCGCGAGCTTCACGGGCCTCGACGGCCAGACCTCCGACGTCGCCTTCCCCGACGTGCTCACCGACCCGAGCGGTTCGGCGGTGGCACTCGCCTACTCCGGCGGCACG
>CAXNJC010000091.1:0-6002 GCA_964202525.1 Pirellulales bacterium | reverse complement strand
CTTCGGCAATCCCGACTACTGCGGCGCCGGCCCGCTCACGGGCCTTGCCTGACGCCGCCCGAGCGATCATGCTCCGCGTCGCATGACCGCCGCAGCATCCGCCGCCGACCTCGACCGCGCCGCGGCCACACTCGCAGCCGCCCGGCGGGTGCTCGTCGCAGGCCTCGTCGCCGCCCCGGCCGAGGTGGCGGTGGCCGCCTGTGACGTGGCCGAGGCCGTAGGCGCGGCGGTCGATCCGGGAAGCCCCGAGACGTCGCGGACGACCGGCCCGCTCCTCGCCCGGATCGGAGCGGTGACGGCCGCGACCGGCGAGCTCCGCGACCGGGCCGATCTCGTCGTGCTCTGGTTCTGCGATCCCGGGGCGGTGGCGGCGGGCGGAGCGGCCCAACGCACGGTGGCCGTGGGCCCGCGCGACGTCGCCGTGCGGGGAACCGATCACCGGCATCTCGCGATCGCGGCCGACGCGGCGGTCGATCTCGCCCGCCTCGTCGAGGCGTTGATCCGCGACGTCGCGATCGACGAGTCGGCCGCCGACCCGCACGCGCTCGCCGTCGCCCGTGACCTCGCGGCCGCAGCCATGGCCGCCACGACCGTCGCAATCGTCACCGATTGGCGCCACGACGCCCTGGGCCTCGCGGCGTGGAGCACCGTGTCGCTCGTGCGCACGCTCGCCCATCGCAGGCCGGCATTCGAGATTCCGCTCGGCGAGCGGACAGATGCCGCGATCGACGTCTGCGCGTGGCGGTTCGGCGCTGCCGGCGCGATCGACCGCGCGGAGCGGACCGGCGGCCGGTTTCTGCCGGCGGAGACCGACGCCGTGCGGCTGATCGACCGCCGCGAGGTCGACTGCGCGATGGTGGTGGGCGCGGCGACGCCGGAGGTGGAGGTGGCGCTCGCCCGGGCCGGAGGCGATGTCGCCGTCGTGCGGCTGCCCGCCGACGCGGCGGCGCTGCGGCAGGTCGCGGCGCGGATCGGCGGGCGCCAAGGGCCGCCGGCATGACGAAAGCCCCTCGCGACCGGCTCCTCCTCGCCGGCGGCACGATTCACGATCCCGGCACCGGCCGCGACGGCGTGATCGACGACCTCTGGATCGAGGACGGCCGGATCGTGCCACAGCCGGCCGACGCAGCGGCGTTTCGGCGGGTCGACTGCACGGGTCTCGTTGTGATGCCGGGCGGCGTCGATCTTCACAGCCACGTGGCCGGGCCGAAGGTGGGGCTTGGCCGCAGGATCGCCCCGCACCTCGCCCGCCGCGCGGGAGCGCCGGCGGCCGTGCCCACGATCCACGCCACGGGCGCCGCCTACGCCGCCCTCGGCTACACGACCGTGTTCGACGCCGCCATCGCCACGTCGGCGGCGGCGCTGGCCCACCTCGAACTCGCCGAACTGCCGGTCCTCGACAAGGGGATCTACCTGCTCGCAGCCGACGACGCCCCGGTGCTCGACGCCCTCGACCAAGGCGCCGCCCGGGAGACCGCCCGGCTCGTGGGTGACGCGATCCGCGCGGGCGGGGGCTGGGCGGTGAAGGTGGCCAACCCCGGCGGCGCGGCCTTCTGGCGGCAGGCCCGAGGCGATCACCACGACCTCGACACGCCCCTGCCGGGCCGGACCCTCACGCCCCGCGGGATGCTGCAGCGGCTCGCGGAGGCGGTGGAGACGAACGGCCTCCCACACCCGCTCCACGTGCATACCGCGAACCTCGGCCTTCCCGGCAACTGGCGAACGCTCCTCGAAACGATGCAGGCGTTCGGCGGCCGCCGGGCCCATCTCGCCCACGTGCAGTTCCACAGCTATGCCGGCGGCGACCTCGACGAGGGCTCGTTCGGCTCCGGCGTGGCACCGCTCGTGGACTACTTCAACCGGCACGAATCGCTCACGCTCGACGTCGGTCAGGTGCTGTTCGGCGAGACGGTGGCGATGACGGGCGACTCCGCCGCCGCCGAGCACCTCGCGCATGCCACCGGCGTGCCCTGGGCGTCGCACGACCTGCACCTCTCGGGCGGCTGCGGCATCCTGCCGATCGCCTACAGGGAGAAGAGCCTGATCCACGCCTGGCAGTGGGCGATCGGGCTGGAGTGGTTCCTCACGGCGAGCGACCCGTGGCGGGTGGCGCTCACCACCGACCATCCCAACGGCGCCCACTTCACGGCCTACCCGCATCTGATGGCGCTGCTCGGCGACGCCGCCTTCCGCCGCGCGGCCTTCGAGCGGATCCATCCGCGGGTTCGCAGCCGGAGCCCGCTGAAGGACCTGGATCGCGAATACTCGCTCCAGGAGCTGTGCATCGTCACGCGGGCCGCCCCGGCCCGGATCGCGGGGCTCGCCCACAAGGGGCACCTCGGCCCGGGCGCCGACGCAGACCTCACGCTCTACCGTCCGGATCGCGACCTGGCCCGGATGTTCTCCCTGCCGGCGAAGGTGTTCAAGGCGGGCATGCTCGTGGCGGAAGATGGCCACCTCCGCTGTGCCTCCGCGGGCCGGGCCCTCACGGCCTCGGGCATCGACGCCCCCCTGGAAACCGACCGGCCGTAAGGCCGCGGGCGCGGCCACCCGGCTCCATGCACGTCCGCAGTACACTGCGCGGACTCCACCACGAGGCCACCTCATGCTCGCCCTCACCACGCCGCCGCGCGGGGCCCAGTCTGTGCGATCGACTTCCGGCTCGACGGGCATCGTCGCGCTGGCCGCCGCCATCTTGCTCGCCGGCGTAGCCGCCGAGACACGCGCCGCCGGCTCGGTGGTCCGCGTCGAGGGAGACGCCGCGACCGGGTTCCGCCTCGTCCGCGACGGCACGCCGTTCCGCATCCGCGGCGCCGCCGGCATCGACCACCTCGAGGTGCTCGCGGCCTGCGGCGGCAATGCGATCCGCACCTGGGACGCCGAAAGCGCCGCCCGCGAGACCGACGGTGAGTCGCTCCTCGACCGGGCGGAGCGGCTGGGCATCGCCGTCACGATCGGCCTCTGGCTGGGCCACGAGCGGCACGGCTTCCGCTACGACGATCCGGCGCAGGTGGAGCGGCAGCGGCGCGACGTCGAGGCGGCCGTCCACCGCTTCAAGGACCACCCCGCCCTGCTCTCGTGGGGCCTCGGCAACGAGATGGAGGGCCCCACCAGCAACGGTGCCGACGAGCGGATCTGGAAAGAGGTGAACCACCTCGCCGAGCTGATCGCGTCGATCGACCCGCATCACCCGGTGATGACGGTCGTCGCCAACGTCAACGCCGACAAGGTCGCGGCGATCGTGCGGCACGCCCCCGCGGTCGACATCCTGGGCATCAACGCCTACGCGGGTGCCGGCGGCGTGGGGGAGGCGGCGCGGCGGATGGGCTGGCACAAGCCCTACTGCGTCACCGAGTACGGGCTCCCTGGCCCGTGGGAGACCGCCCAGACGGACTGGAAGGCACCGATCGAGCCGACGAGCCGACAGAAGGCGGCCACCTACGCCACCACCACGGCCGACATCCTCGCCGACGAGCAGCAGTGCCTCGGCAGCTACGCCTTCCTGTGGGGCAGCAAGCAGGAGGCGACCGCGAGCTGGTTCGGCATGTTCCTGCCGACCGGCGAGAAGACGATTACGGTCGATGCGGTCACCAAGGCGTGGACGGGCGCCTGGCCGGCGAATCGCGCCCCGCTGCTCGAGGAGGCCGACGTGCCGCTGGCGAACCGCACGGTGACGCCCGGTGATTCCGTGACCGCCACGGCCCGCTACCGCGACCCCGAAGGCCGCGAGCTCCGCTACGTCTGGGAGGTCCGCCGCGAGAGCGACGACCGCCGCGAAGGAGGCGATCGGGAGCGGGAGCCCGCGGTCGTGCCGGGCTGCATCGCGGAGGCGACGGCCGAGGGTCGCGTCGTCGTCCGGACGCCGCTCGAGCCCGGCGGCTACCGGCTGTTCGTCACGGTTCGCGACGGCGAGGGATCCGGCTGCATGGACAACTGGCCCTTCGCGGTCGGCAGCTCCGCACAACCGTGAGGCACGCGGGCCGAGCCGCCGTCAGGCCACGGCATCGATCGCGGCGGCGAAGCCCGCCACCATCCGGTCCACCGGAAACACCTCGGCGGCGCGGCGGCGGGCCGCGGCCCCGAATCCCGCGAGGGTGTCCGGCGCTTCCAGCAGCGTGAAGGCCCGCCGCGGAAACTCGCTCTCCGGCTCGGCTGGCACGATCCAGCCGGTCTCGCCGCTGGCCACCAGCTGCCGTGCCGGTCCGCTCGTCACGGCCACCGCCGGCACGCCGCACGCCATCGCGTCGAGGATCGCGCCGCCGAGCGGCGTCGCGCCCGACTGCCACGCATAGACGATCTGGCCGAGCAGGTCGGGCAGGAGCGGACACTGCGGGAAGACGAACAGCCGCTCGGCGAGCTCCTGCACCCGGGCCCGCCGCAGGATCCTCCGCAGCTGCGGGCCGCTCCCCACGAGCACGTGCTGCATGCCCCGACGAACCACACCGAGCTGGTCGATGCCCCAGATCAGCCGTTCGAGCCGGGCCTCGGCCACGAGCGGCGTCACCGAGAGCGTCCACTGGCAGCCGGGATCGAGTCCGAGCCGCTCGGCCACCATCTCCCGTGGTAGCCTGGCGGTCGCGTCGGCCGCGATCCCCGGCGGCACCGTCGCGATCCGCCGGTCCGCGACGCCGCAGCGTCGGATCGACTCGGCAACGTCGTCCGACGCCGCGACCACGGCGTCGGCGGCGCGGAGCACGCGGCCGTCGCGCAGCGTTCTGACAGGCAGCGCCGCATGCGCCACCGTGCGCAGGCCGGGCGCGGCGAGGCGGGCCGCGGCGGCGAGCGCCCCCTGCCGGCGGCCGAACGACACGAGCCCACCGGCCCGCAGGCGGCGGGCGAGGACGGCGAGCCGCACCGCCGCGGCGATGTCGGGCTGCGGCCTGAAGCCCACCTCATGCAGCGGGATGCCGTCGGCGCGAAGCCGCCCCGCGATGCTGCCTCCGGTTGACGTGATCGCCACGTGCACGTCGCGGCCGGCGGCGGCGAGCCCCTGCGCGAGGAGCTCCGCCTGCCGACCCGTACCGACGGGATCGAGCCCACGGACGGCGATCAGGAGCGGTCGGCGGGTGCTGTGCATCGTGCCTGAGCCGAGCGGGCGGCGGCGATGTCGTCCTCGTCGAGCGCCGCGAGATGCGGCAGGTGCCGCAGATCGCCGTCGAAGTCGAGGCCGTAGCCCACCACGAACGTGTCGGGGATCTCGAAGCCGACGAAATCGGGCTCGATGTCGACCTCCGACCGGCCGGTCTTGCGGAGCAGCACGAGCGATCGCACGCTCGCAGCCCCCCGCTGCCGTAGCTCCACGAGCAGCGCCTTGAGCGTGTGCCCGGTGTCGAAGATGTCGTCCACGAGGAGCACGTCCTGCCCGGTGAGGTCGGGCAACAGGTCGAGCCGCAGTTCGAGTTCGCCCGGCCGCGTCGCCGTGCCGCGGTAGCTGCTCGCCCAGACCATGCTCACGATCACCGGTCCCTCGAGCCTACGGATCAGGTCGGCCACGAGCACGATGCTGCCGGTCAGCACGCCGACCACCGTGAGCGGGCGGCGGCCGACTTCGCGCTTCACCTCGTCGGACAAGCGGCCGATGCCGGCGGCGAGTTCCTCGGGGGAGAGAAGGATTTCCATCGTGTGGCTGCCCTGCGGGTCGTGCCGCGAGGATCGCGAGGCGCGGCGGGAACCAAGCAGGATAGCGGGCGGGGCTGCGGCTAGAATAGGGCCGGTCTTTCCCGCCCCTAGCGTCCACCGATGCCGCCGCCGCGAGTCCACTGGTCCGTCATCGAGGTCGGCGGGCATCCGTGCGAACTCCACGCGCCTCCCGACCCCCTGCCCGGCCGGGCCATCGTCTACCTGCACGGCGTCCGGGAACGCTGGCTGCAGGACATGCCCGCGCTCACGAGACTCGTCGAGGAGCACCGCCTGCCGGTGATCGCCCCTAGGACCGGCCGCTCCTGGTGGCTCGACCGGCTCGTACCCTCGTTCGACCCCGCGGTCACGCCGGAGCGGTTCGT
>CAXNJC010000090.1:0-6009 GCA_964202525.1 Pirellulales bacterium | reverse complement strand
GACCGGCCCGGCCTCGGTGATGGCGATGGTGTGCTCAAAGTGGGCGCTGGCCCGCCCGTCCACGGTCGACTGCGTCCAATGGTCGGCCAGGACACGAACCTTCTTGGACCCCATGTTCACCATCGGCTCGACCGCGATGACGAGCCCCGGCTCCAACTCGAAGTCGTGGTTCTTCCGGAATGCCGGGGTGCAGAAGTTCGGAACCTGGGGATCCTCGTGCATGCTCCGGCCGATCCCGTGTCCCACGAAGTTCTCCACGACCGAAAACCCGTGATCGCGCACGTAGCGGGCCATCTCGACGGCGACGTCGCTCCAGCGGTTGCGGCTCGCCATCAGTTCGATCGCCAGCGCGAGAACCCCGGACGTGCAGTCGAGCAGCCGCTGGACGTCGGGGTCGACCTCCCCCACCGGATGCGTGACTGCGGAGTCACCGCACCAGCCGCCGAGGCTGCAGCCGGTATCGATGCTGATCACGTCACCAGACCGCAACTGCCTCGGGCCCGGGATCCCGTGCACAACCTCGTCATTGACCGAAATGCAGCACACGGCCGGGAACGGCACCTTCCCCGGAACGCCCTTGAACAGCGGGATCGCTCCGTGGCGGAGGAAGAACGCCTCGACCGCCGCGTCGATCTCGCCCGTCGTCACGCCGGGCCGAACCATCTCCCTGGCAACCTGATGGGCACCCCAGACCACGAGCCCTGCTCGACGCATGAGGGCGATTTCACGGGGCGAGCGTAGATTCACCACGACGACATTCACCTCGACGGAACCGGAACCCGGGCGACCATTCTGCTACCCCAGTATACCGCCGCGACCGTGGCCGGCGACGACGTCAGCGCACCCGCGCCGCCTGCTCGAATCGCTTCACGGCCGCCTTGACGCGGTCGAAAATCTGATCGGCCGTTCCGAGGCCGTCGATCGAGGCAAGCTTGCCCTGACGGGCGTAGTAGTCGAGGAGCGGCGCGGTCTGCACCTCGAAACTCGCGATCCGCTTCGCAAACACGTCCGGGTCGTCGTCGTCGCGGCCACGGGCGATCATCCGCCGCACCAGTTCGTCGCGCGGAACTGCCAGTTCGATCACGCCGTCGACGCTCATTGCCCGCCGCTCCAGCAGGTCGTCGAGCGTCTCCGCCTGGGGCAATGTTCTCGGAAAACCGTCGAGCAGGCAGCCCTGCCGGCAATCGGGCGCCTGCAGTCGTCGGCTGACCATGCCCACGATCAACGGGTCAGGGACGAGCTGCCCCTGCTCCATGAAGGTCGACGCCTCGACTCCCGCGGGAGTCTGGGACTTGACCTCCGCGCGAAGCATCTCGCCGGTCGACAGGTGAGGCACCTTGAGGAGGTCCACCAGTCGCTGGCACTGCGTGCCCTTCCCCGCCCCTGGCGGTCCGATGAGGATGATCCGCATGGCGAGTCACCTGGCTGACGGCAGGGCGTCACTGCTGCACCGCACGAGCGGCCCGCAGCGGCGGGGCCGCATCACCCCTTCTCGAGCAGGCCGCTGTAGTTTCGCATCACGAGATGGCTGTCGATCTTCTGCACCAGGTCGAACGCCACGCTCACCGCAATCAGCAGTCCAGTGCCACCGTAGAAGCTGGCGATCTGGGCGGGAATGCCCAACGCACCGCCGACGATCGTGGGAATCACCGCCACCAAGGAGAGGAACCCGGCTCCGACGTACGTGATGCGTTCCATGACCCGTTCCAGGTAGTCCGCCGTGCGCTTGCCTGGGCGATATCCGGGAATGAAGGCGCCGAAGTTCTTCAGGTTGTCCGCCATCTCCGTGGGGTTGAAGGTGATGGCCGTCCAGAAGTAGCAGAAGAAGTAGATCAGGGCGATGTAGCACACGGTGTACAGATATGACTCACCCCGCATGAACGAGTCGTGCAGCGCTCGGAGAACGTCGTTTGTCGGGAACGCGTTGCTGAGGTACTGAAAGATCAGCTGTGGAAAGAGCAGCAGCGAGCTGGCGAAGATGATCGGCATCACGCCGGCCTGGTTCACCCGCAGGGGCAGATACTGCCGCGTGCCACCGTAGACGCGGCGGCCACGCACGTGCTTCGCGCTCTGAGTGGGGATCCGTCGCTGCCCCTGGGTCATGAATACGACCCCGGCCACGACGCCCACAAACAGTGCAGCCAGCACGAGAAGCGTCTCCACGCCCATCTTGCCGCCACCGCCACCGAGTTCCCACGTGGTGTCGTTGCCCAGTTCGATCAGGGCGCTTGGCATCCCCGCGAGAATGCCGGCCATGATCAGCAGGCTGATGCCATTGCCGATGCCGTACTCGTCGATCTGCTCGCCGAGCCACATCAGGAAGATCGTGCCGGCCGTCATGGTCATGACAGCCACGAACTGCCACACCAAGGGCAGCCGGCCATCCACCAGGAATGCCGGCGAGATCAGCGACTGGTCGCCCACCCGCTGCGATGCCAGAAACGCCACGTACGCCCAGCTCTGCAAAACGCAGATCAGGACGGTCGCATAGCGGGTGTATTCGTTGATCTTCTTGCGGCCGGCCTCACCCTCCTTCTGCAGCCGCTCGAGCGGCGGCCAGACGGTTCCCAGAAGCTGGAAGATGATCGACGCCGAAATGTACGGCATGATCCCAAGGCCGAAGATCGTGGCCTGAGACAGGTTGCTCGCCGAGAACACCGCCACGGTCCGGAGCAGGTCGCCAAGACCGCCCGATTCGTTGGCCAGTTGCTTCATGGCCCCAGGATCGATCACCGGCAGGGGTACCTGCCAGCCGATGCGGTAGATGGCCAGAAGCCCGAGCGTGAGCAGGATCTTCTGCCGCAGTTCGGGAATGGTGAAGATGACGCGAAGTTTCTCGAGCACGGGACCGACTCCTCCGTGGGACGCTGCGGCCGGAAGCCGATACCCTACCCGCCCGCGGGCTTTTTCCGCGACGCCTTTCCGATCTTCCGCACCAGCGGGGCCGGACCGGGCAGTTCGGTCACCGTGCCACCAGCCGCCAGGATCTTCGCCTTGGCCTGCTCACTGAAGTGGTGCGCCGACACCTTCAGGGGCCTATCGATGTCGCCTTCGCCCAGGATCTTGATCTGCTGCCAGATGCCCTTCGCGAGCCCGGAACTCCGCAGCGTGGCGGGGGTGACGTCCCCGCCCGCCTCGAAGGCCTCCGCCAGCCGGCCGACGTTCACCGCCTTCACGATCAGGCCGTGGGCGTTGTGGAAACCGCGTTTGGGGATCCGGCGAATGAGCGGCATGCAGCCGCCCTCGAAAATCGACGGCGACGACCAGCCCGCGAGCTGCCCCTGGCCCTTGTTGCCCCGACCGGCGGTGCGCCCGCGGCCCGACCCCGGGCCGCGCCCCACGCGCAGGCGACGGGTGTTCTTACGGATGCCCTTATTGACGTCGTTGAGTTTCATGACTGGTCTGTTTTGTTTGGGTCGGCGATTCGCAGACCGGGGGTGGTGATCAGGAGAGCGACACGCCCCTCAGCCGCTCGACTTCGGCCTTGGTGCGGAGTTGCTTCAGGGCGTCGAGGGCCGCCTTAACGAGGTTGACGGGATTGGTCGAACCATGAGCCTTCGAGAGCACGTCGTGAATGCCGGCCGACTCACAGACGGCTCGGACGGCGGCGCCGGCGATGATGCCCGTTCCCGGCCCAGCAGGCAGCAGCACCACCTTGGCCGTCTCATAGCGGCCTTCCACGCGGTGCGGGATCGTGCCCCCTTCAACGGGAACCTCGATCAGGTTCTTCATGCCGTCTTTGATGGCCTTTTCCACGGCCGGAGGAACCTCGTTGGCCTTGGCATAGCCGCAGCCCACCTTGCCTCGGCCATTGCCGACGACCACGAGGCCCGCAAAACTAAAGCGGCGACCGCCCTTCACGACGGTCGCGCATCGCCGGACCTTGACCACTTTTTCCACGAACTCGCCGGTCCGGGATTCTTTGCCTGTCGACACGAGGAACTACCTCCGAGATGCTGGACGGGTGATGCCGGCGAAGCCGGACGCGTGGTCAGAACTCCAGGCCCGCCGCGCGGGCCGCGTCGGCCAGGGCGGCAACCCGCCCGTGATACTTGAACGATCCGCGATCGAAGCACACCTTGGTGATGCCGGCCGCCTTCGCCCGCTCCGCCACGGCGCGGCCGATCGCCTCGGCGGCCTGCTTGTTGCCGCCGAACCCGACGCCGTCCCGGAGTTGCTTGTCGAGCGAACTGGCCGCCGCCAGCGTCCGCCCCGTGGAGTCGTCGATGACCTGGGCCGCGATGTGCTTGTGCGAGCGAAACACCGACAGCCGCGGCCGCTCCGTGGTCCCACGAATCGAACGACGAACGCGATACTGGCGGCGCTGCCGCTGCCTGAGAATGGTGCGAGAATGATCCATGACCGTTGTCCTTACTTGGTGACCGCCTTGCCAGCCTTGCGGCGGACCTGTTCGTTCTCGTAGCGGATCCCCTTGCCCTTGTAGGGCTCGGGCTTCCGCAACGACCGCACCTCGGCGGCAAACTGGCCGACGAGTTGCTTGTCGATGCCCTTGATGGTGATGTGCGTCTGGTCGGGGCAGGCCACCTGCAGCCCGGCCGGAATCTCCACCTGCAGTTCGTTGGCGAATCCGACGCGGAGTTGCAGTTGGTTCTTCTGGATCGCGGCCAGGTAGCCCACGCCGACGATCTCGAGCTTCTTTTCAAAGCCCTTCGAGACACCCTCGACCATGTTGGCGGCCAGCGCCCGCGTCAGACCATGGACCGAACGTGCGATCCGCGCGTCGCCATCCCGCGCCACGAGGAGCGTGCCGGCGGCCGGGTCCACCGTGACCGACACGGCCGGGTGAATGGCATGTTCGAGTTTGCCGAGCGGCCCCTCGACGACAAGCGTACGGCCGGACACCGACGCCTTCACGCCCTTGGGAATCGCCACGGGAGCCTTACCGATACGGGACATCGCCTGCCTGACCTTTCCGACTACCAGAGCTCACAGAGAACTTCGCCACCAAGCTTCTTCTGACGGGCCTCGCGATCGCTCACGACGCCGCTCGAGGTGGACAGGATCGAGATCCCGAGGCCGCCGAGCACGGGACGCAGCCGGGCCGACCGACTGTAGACGCGACGGCCAGGCGAACTGACCCGACGAATGTGCCGAATCAGCCGCTCACCATTCGGACCATACTTCAACTCCAGCTGCAGCCGCGGCACGGGGTCGGACTCGACTTCCCGCCAGTCCCAAATGAAGCCTTCACGCTTGAGAACTTCGGCCAGCCCACGCTTCACCTTTGAACTCGGCACCTCCACGGTGGCGCGTTCGACGCGCACCGCGTTGCGAATGCGGGTCAGCATGTCGGCGATGGGGTCGGTCATCATGTCGAGTGGGCCCTTTTCTGAAATCTCGCTCGTCTGAGCAGTGCGGTGCTTCGATCCTGTCGGGCGCGGCCGCCCATCACCAACTCGCCTTCTTCACGCCCGGAATGCAGCCCTGGTCGGCGAGTTTCCGGAAGCAGATTCGGCAGGTGCCGAACTTGCGGTACACGGCCCGAGGCCGCCCGCAGAGCATGCAGCGGCGGACGACCCGCGTGGAGTACTTGGGCTTGCGCTTTGCGGCCGCGATCTTCGATTTGCTTGCCATGATTCTTCAGTGCGTGCTGCGGATCCGATGCCGGTGGTGGTCTTGGCTGAGTGGGGAGGTGGGCCGCTACGCCGCGGCGTCCCCTTCCTTCTTGAGAGGCATGCCCATCGCGACGAGAAACCGCCGGGCGTCGTCGTCGCTGCGGGCCGTCGTGACGAACGTGATGTTCATCCCCTGGGGACGGGTGTACTTATCGGGGTTGATCTCAGGGAAAACCATCTGCTCGGAGAGGCCGAGGCTGTAGTTGCCGTGCCCGTCGAACGCCGTGCTCGAGAGGCCGCGGAAGTCACGCACCCGCGGGAGCGCGACCGACACGAGCCGGTCGAGAAACTCGTACATGCGCCGGCCACGTAGGGTGACCTTACAGCCGATCGGCAGATTCTCACGAAGCTTGAAGCCAGCAACGGCCGCCTT
>CAXNJC010000089.1:0-6032 GCA_964202525.1 Pirellulales bacterium | reverse complement strand
GAGGATCTTGCGGCTCACCGTCAGGCCGAGCCCCGTGCCCCGCGAGCCCTTCGTCGACACGAACAGGTTGAAGATCCCGGCCAGCGTCTCGGAGTCCATGCCGGCGCCGTCGTCGGCCACCGTGACCCGCACCGTCTGCTCCCGCTCGTCGATTCCCGCGGTGATTGCGACCGTGCCGTGCGGCCGTCCCTCGACCGCGTCGAGCGCGTTGGTGACCACATTGAGGATCGCCCGTGAGATGCCCGCGGTGTCGAACACCACCGGCGGCATCGACGTGGGCCGTCGCCAGTCGATCGTCGCGCCGAGCTCCTCGGCCCGCTGCTGCACCGTCTCCACGATGTCGTCGATCACCGCCGCGAGGTCGGCCGGGGCGGGGTCCGGCTCCCGCTCCTTGCTGAACGACAGCATGTCCATCACCAGCGACGAGATCTTGTCCTGGTTGCGGCGGACGATGTCCCATCCCTTGCGGAGCACGCCGAGGTCGTCGTTCTCCAGCCCCATCTCCACGAGGTAGCTGCCGCCGCGGATGCCCTGGAGGATGTTCTTGATGTGGTGCGAGAGGGTGGCGATCGCCTGGCCGGTGGCCGCGAGCCGTTCCGACTGCACCATCGCGGAGTAGTAGGTGGTGTCTTCGATGGCGAGCGCCGCCTGGTGCCCGATGGCGATCATCAGCTTGAGGTGGTCGTCGCTGAACCTCCGCTGCCCCTGGTCGGCCGCCTGGATCAGCGGCACCGTCGTGTCGACGTAGATCACACCCACGGTGTCGTAGCGACCCCGCATCGGCACGCAGATCGCCTCCCGCACGCCCGTCCTCACCACGCTGTTGCCGGCGGCGAAGCGATCGTCGTCCTGGGCGTCGCTCGTGAGCATGCCCTCGTGACGCGCCAGCACGTAGTCGAGGATCGTGCGGCTGATCTGCATGGTGGCAGGCTCGCCCGCCCGGCGGTCGCGGCGGGCCTTGATTCGCGGCTCCTTGGTGTCGGGGTCGAGGAGCATGATGCAGCCGCGGTCGGCCTCCACCCACTCGAACACCAGCTGCAGCACGCGGTCGAGGAGCTCGTCGATGTCGAGCGTGTGGCTCACCGCCAGCGCCGTGCGGTACATCACCTGCAGGTTGCTGCGGGCCTTCGCGAGCCAGCGGTTCTGCGACTCCTCCGGCGCGGCGAGCACGATCGAGTCGTCCTCCCGCATGGTCCGGACGATGCGGGAGCCGTCGCCGGCGCTGGTGGTGGGCAGGATGTCGACCGCGGCGAAGGCGGCGGGATCGTCGCCGTCCCGGGCGAAGACGAGCAGTGTGCGGCCGATCCGGATCCGGTCACCGCTGTCGAGCTCCGACCGCTCCACCCGCACGTCGTTGACGAAGGTGCCGTTGGAACTCTTCAGGTCCCCCACCACCAGGGCGTCGCCGACGCGGCGAATCTCGGCGTGCCTCCGGGAGATCTCGTGGTCGTCGAGCTGGATCATGTTGCCCGCCTCGCGGCCGATGCTCACGGCGGCGGCATTGGGGGGCAGTTCGAACCGGGCGCCGCGGTTGCGGCCCTGGATGACGAAGAGCGACGGCACGGTGGCTGGTCCGAAAAAAACGGGGGATTTCAGAGAGGATTGTCGCACGATGCGCTCGCGTCGGGAAGCGAAATCGGCGGGAAGGCGGCAGGGCCTAGAATGCAGAGGCCGTTCGCAGGTTGCGACGGCGCCGGGACGGGAGTGGCGGGAGTCGTCGAGCATGAAGGCTGTGATGATCCAACGGGCGGTGACGGGCATGATGGCGGGCCTGATGCTGGCGGCCGCTGCGGCAGGGGCCGATCCGTCGGGTGACGGGCCGCCGCCGACCGCCGTGGCCGAGAGGCTCGCCGCCGCGGTCCGCTGGCTCGCCGCCCCGGACCGTGAGGGCCGTGGCCCCGGCACCGCGGGCATCGAGCAGGCCGCCGACTGGATCGCGGCCGAACTGGCCGGGGTTTCGGGGCTCCAGACGCGGATCGTCGGCGACGGGCCGTTTCAGCCGTTCGAGATGACGCTCGAGGCCACGCTGGGCCCCCCGGCGGAGAACACGGCCGAGCTCGTCGGCCCGCCGACCGCGGATGGCAGCCGCACCACGGTGCCCCTCGAACTGGGCCGCGACTTCACGCCGCTGGCCGCCGGCGGCAGCGGTTCGTTCGACCTGCCGCTGGTGTTCGCCGGCTACGGCATCACCGCCCCGCGCGAGCACTACGACGACTACGCCCCGCTCGGCGACGCGGCGAAGGGGGCGGCCCTCGTGGTGCTGCGGCAGGAGCCGCAGAAGGACGATCCGCACAGCGTGTTCGAGGGCAACCAGGCGTCGCAGCATGCCGCCCTCGCCCGCAAGGTGGCCAACGCCTCGGAGCACGAGGCAGGGGCCGTGGTGTTCTGCAACGACGCCGACGCCGACGGCGACGCCCTGATGGCCTTCACGCGGGCCGGGGAAGGCTCCCGGGCTCGCACCATGCCGGTGCTGCACCTGCGGCGCTCGGCCATCGACGACGTGGTCCGGGCCGCAGCCGGGACGCCGCTCGCCGACATCCAGCGGGGCATCGACGACCGGCTCATCCCGGCCAGCCGGTCGCTGGACGGGTGGCGGATCCGCGGCCGGGTGGCGATCGACCGGCGCGAGACCAAGACCCGCAACGTGCTCGCCCTCCTTCCGGGCACGGGGAAGCCGGCCGACGCGGCCTCGGAGACGGCGGCGATCGATCCGCGGGAGGTGGTGATCCTCGGCGCCCACTACGACCACCTGGGCTACGGCGGGGAAAACTCGACGGCGCCCGGCGAGAAGGCGATCCATCACGGGGCCGACGACAACGCCAGCGGAACCGCGATGCTGATCGAGGTGGCGCGGCGGCTCGCGGCTGAGGGCCCGCTGCCGCGGGCCGTGCTGTTCATCGCGTTTTCCGGCGAGGAACGCGGCCTGCTCGGCAGCGGCCACTATGCGGCCAACGCGGTGCTGCCGCTGTCCGACACGGTGGCCATGGTGAATCTCGACATGGTGGGCCGGCTCGTGGACGACAAGGTGATCGTGCACGGCACCGGCACCGGCACCGGGCTGGAGGCACTCGTGGACCGGCTCGTCGCCGCGCACGGCCTGGGCGTGGCCAAGGAGCCCGGCGGCTTCGGGCCGAGCGACCACGCGAGCTTCTACGCGAAGAAGGTTCCCGTGCTCCACGTGTTCACCGGCTCGCACGGCGACTACCACCGGCCGAGCGACACGGCCGACAAGATCAACGTGGCGGGCATGGAAAAGCTCGCCGCGCTGGTCACCGACATCGTGCGTGACCTCGCCTCCAGGCCCGAGCGGCCCGCCTACGTGGAGGTCGCCGCGCCGGCGTTCGCCCGCGGCGGTGACCGGCCCTACTTCGGGAGCATTCCCGACTTCGGCAATCCCGGCAACGGCTACTCGATCTCCGGCGTCGCCAAGGATTCGCCCGCCGCGAAGGGGGGGCTCCGGGGAGGCGACCGCATCGTCCGCGTGGGCGCCAGCGCGATCGCGAACCTCGAAGACTTCGACAGCGCCCTCCGCAAGCACAAGGGAGGCGACACGGTGCCCGTGGTCGTGGTTCGCGACGGCGTTGAGGTGTCGCTCGACGTCACGCTCGGGCCGCCGAAGTGACCCTGTCTTAGACGTTGGCTCGCCAGGAAGCCGCAATCGCGTAAGCGATGCGGGCTGCGCCACGCAGGGCTCGGCTCGCCAGGAAGCCGCAATCGCGTAAGCGATGCGGGCTGCGCCACGCAGGGCTCGGGGCCGCCCATGCCCCGTCGCCGGACGTTCGAGGATGCCATCGTGGCATCCTCTCACTCGGATGCCGCCCTCGCTTCGCCATCGTGGCTTCGCTCGGCGGCATACGCCGGCTCGCGGGGCACGGGCAGCCCCTCGCTGAGTTCGGACCTATGCGGCGGGCTGCTTCGCTCCACGGGCGTCGCGAGAACGGCTGTTTTCCGCGGCGAAGTTGCCCTTGAGTCGGCGGGGGGCTGTCGCCATCATCCCGCCCGCGTCGGCACCCCGGCGGCCATGGACGGCCGTCGGAGTCGGGCCGGCCGCCACAGGTCCGGCCCACGTTCCGCAAGCAAGGAGAGCATTCGTGAACAGGCATCAGGCAATCTTCGCACTCGCGGTGGCCGCGGCGGTCGGGCAGGTCGCCCCCGCCCAGGTGCCGGGGCAGCCCGCCCCGGCGGTGGCCCCGAGCCGTGCCGCCGCCCCGGCCGCGCACGTGGCCGTGATCGACGTCGGCTACATCTTCAAGAACCACACCCGCTTCAAGCAGGCGATGGACAAGATGAAGGACGAGGTCATGCAGGCCGAGAACGCGCTCAAGGCGGAGCGCGACCGGATCAACGGGCTCATGGAGCAGCTCAAGGGCTTCAACGTGGGCACGCCCGAGTACAAGAAGCTCGAAGCCGAGGTGGCCAAGGCGCAGGGTGACTTCAGCGTCAACGCGCAGCTCCAGAAGAAGGACTTCATGGACCGTGAGGCCAAGGTCTATCTTCAGGTCTACAATGAGATCGAGCGGGGTGTGAGCCAGTTCGCCCGGGACAACGGCATCGCCGTGGTGCATCGCTTCGATGGGGACCCGGTCGACTCGGCCGACCGCAATCGCATCCTGGGAAGCATCACGAAGCCGATCGTCTACTACGATCCGCAGATCGACATCACGCCCGACGTGCTGCGGATGCTCAATGGCGCCGCGGTCGCCGGTGCGCCGGCCGCCCAGCCGAAGCCGCTCCGCTGAGCCGCTTCGTCAGGCATCGACGTCCGGGCCCGGGGGAGGCCAAGGCCCCCTCCGGGCCCGCTTCTCACCCGCAGGTTTCATGCGCACGCAGCAGACCATTCGCCGGGCGGTCACGGTCGCGGGCACGGGCTACTGGACGCGGCAGCCCGTGACGGTCGAGTTCGCCCCGGCTCCGGCCGGGGCCGGGATCGTGTTCGTCCGGTCCGATCTGCCGGTTCCCGTGCGGATTCCCGCCGCGGTGGACCACCGCGAGGAAGCGTCGGCCCGGACCAACCTCGTCTCGGCCGGCGTGCGGGTGCAGATGGTCGAGCACGTGCTCAGCGCGCTGGCCGGTGCGGGAGTCGACTGCTGCGTCGTGAGCGTGACGGCCGAGGAGATGCCGGGCCTCGACGGCTCGTCCCGGGCGTTCGTCGACGCGCTCGGCGCCGTCGGCCTGGAGTCGCTCGGCGCGCCGGCCGAGCCCCTGGTGGTTCGGGAGCCGATCCGCGTGGGCGACGAAACCTCGTGGATCGAGGCCTCGCCGCCGCGGTTCGCCGGGCTCTCCGTGGAGTATGAACTCGACTACGGGCCGGGGCCCATCGGCCGGCAGTCGCTCGCGCTGCGGGTCACGCCCGAGTCGTACCGGGCCGAACTGGCGGCGGCGCGGACGTTCATTTCCGTCGATGATGCCGTCCGCCTGCAGGCCGCCGGGGTGGCGGTCGGCGTCGGCTACGGCGATCTGCTCGTGTTCGGCCCCGACGGTCCCGTGGGCAACTCGCTCCGTTGGTCCGACGAGTGCGTGCGGCACAAGGTGCTCGATCTCGTGGGAGACCTCGCGCTCGTGGGGCGGCCGCTGCACGCCCACGTGCGGGCCTGCCGAAGCGGGCATCGCCTCAACGGTGCGATGGCGTCGCTGTTGGTCGCGGCGGCCGGGAGGCGGGCTTCGGCCTGAATCGCATGAGCGTGCGTCCCTTCGACGACGAGCCCACGCCGGTGGTGGCCTCCGTGGGGCGGCCCCCCGACGTGCATCCCACCGCCGTGGTCGAGCACGGTGCCCGACTCGCCGACGACGTGCGGATCGGCGCCTACTGCGTGATCTCGGCTGGGGCGACGATCGGTCGCGGCACGGTGCTCGCCAACCACGTGACCGTGGACGGCGTCGTGTCGATCGGCGAGCGGAATCGGATCTTCCCCAACTGCGTGATCGGCGGCGAGCCCCAGGACGTGAGCTACCGCGGCACCGACACCCGGGTCGAGATCGGCGACGACAACGTGATTCGCGAGGGCGTGACCATCAATCGCGCCACCGAGAAA